>JACMMA010000542.1 GCA_014379275.1 Armatimonadota bacterium
CGGTGCTTTGATGTCAATAGCACCACGGAAAAGCCCCATTATCTGCTCAGAGTTATTGATGTTGTAGGATCCGAGGGCGTATTTGCCATACGCATGGGCGAAAAGTTTTTTTGTTGGGACGATCATAAAGCTGGTCCTGCGCTCCTAATAAAGTGTAAAAGTCGGGAATCGTTTCAGTGTAACCGCCGCACTTCGCTTTTGTCAAGGTAGCGCGACGGGTTCGTTCACGCCACCCGCCCACCAGTCGGAAATTTGATCCGCCACCGCTTGTGGCTGCTCAAGCGGAAGAAGGTGTGCGGCGTTCGGCACCGAAACCATCGTGGTTTTCGAGAGATGCGGGAGCACCTCGCTTTCCATCAACTCCCGCGTGATCCCTTTATCTCCCTCCCCGACAAGTATGAGGGTAGGAACGGCGACGGTGTTCAGTTGCGGGGAAATATCTTGCCGCGTCCCCGCTTCCAACCATTCGCGCCACGCGGCGGGCTTCACACGCACACTGTCACGAAGGAAACGTTCCCTGAGCAGGGGCGAAAGCGGTGCCGAGGTGATTTGCGCGAGCGTTTTTTCCGCGGCGTGACGATCCCCCGACCCGACGAGAAGCCGCATGCGCTCACCTTCCGACATCGGTTCCGGCGTCGGCGGCGACGGGGCGATCAGCACTAACCCGACGACGTTTTCGGCTTTATCCGACGCAACCGCGAGGGCGACCTTGCCGCCCATCGAGTGACCGATTATGATGACCTCCTCGTCACCCAGAGAGTCGCATATCGCCCGCACATCACGCACGTTCGCGGCGAAGGAAAAGTCGCCTACCATCCGCGAGTCGCCGAAGCCGCGGAGGTCGGGGGTAAGGCACGTAAAGCCGTATTCCGCGAGCATAGGAACCAGTTCCATCCACGTATTCCCGGAGCCGCCGAAGAAATGCAGTAATAGAACGGTGGGTTTTGTTTTCATACGACTACCTTCAGGGACGCCGGTTTTTCGGTGAGGGTAAACATGTCGCCGTGCGGGACGATGGTGATCTGCCCGAATTCCTCCAAAAGTTGCCGGTACGCCGTTGCGACCGGGCGCGGCTGACGCTGGAGATCGTACAAACCGCACGGGTTGACGCGGTTGTTTTTCTCGGCTAGCCCGGTATCCCAGTCTATCTGGTCGGTAAGGCTGTACCAGGTAAATCCCAGGACGGGTACCCCGTCCTGACGCATCTGCAGGATGTTTAGCCACTGTTTCCACAGCCACGCCGGGTTGCGCTTTTCGTCGAACGTGTTGGTTTCCGTATGCATGACCGGCTTTCTGTAGCGGTCATAGTATTCGCGAGTGATCTGATACCATCCCAGTATATCTTCGCCCGCGATCATGGTGCCGTCCGGCAACATCGTCCGTTCGTTGCGCCCGTAGTAATCGTTCCCCATGATCTGATAACCGGGCGGCTCCCCCGCCATGAACCAGTCATACTCGGCGCGGGTAAGGCCGTTGTCAAGTAGGTACATGCACACGTCGGAGTCCACGGGATGCCCATACAGCAGATCCAGGCTCAGGAAACGCAGTTTGTTCAGCAGGCGTGTTTCCGCAGCCGGTTCGGCGCGGATTTCGTGTACGAATTCCGCCGACTCAGACTGCACGATCACGCAGTCCGGGCGATGCTTGACGATGGAATGCGTCGCTAGAATGCTCGCGGCGACACAGTTTTTTATCGCAGTGACAAAACTTTTATCGTCCTTGCGCGCTTCGTTCCAAACACCGTCTTTGGCGCTGAAACGTGCCGTGACAAAGATCTCGTTTACGGGCGTATAGAAACGAACCCACGGGTACCGTTTCGCGACGGCGTCCGCATACTCGGCGAAATAAAGCGGCAGTTCGGGGTTCTGGAAATCGCCCAGCCAATCGGGAACGCCGAAATGCAACAGATCCAGTATCGGCGTCAGTTCCAGCCGCTGTATTTCCGCCATCGCTTCGTCGGCAAAGCTCCAATCGTAGCTGCCGGGTGCCGTGTGAATGGCGTAGTACGGCAGACCGTAGCGTACGGCACGCAATCCCAGTTCGCGTATCAGTTGGAGATCTTTCCGGAAATACTCATAATGACTACACTCGGCGAGTTGATCGCGCCGCAAGGTATTATTCTGGATTTTGGGATACGAGCATTCGATGCCCGTAGCAAACAGGAAGGAATCGGTGCCGCCGGATGGCAGACCGGTGCCGGTTTTCCCGGACGCGCCGCCGTGCTGGTCGCCTTCGTAATCGCCGTCGCGCCCGCTTCGTTTCAAGATGTCTAAGAATCCGGTTTCCGCCATCGTGTTTCCCTTTGCTATGCCTCGCCGCGTTTCGATGCCGCTAAAAACCGGTCTGCCGTTCGCAGGGCAAGCGCGATCTGTGTGAGTGCCGGGTTTACCGCGAGCGCCGACGCGAAAACGGAGTTATCGCAGACGTACAGGTTCGGCACGGAATGAACGCGGCAATCCGGCGACACGACCGATGTTCGCGGATCGGTTCCCATGCGGCAGGTGCCGAGCGTATGCGCGAAGCGTTGGAAGCCCCAGATTTCTTTCGCCGCCCCCGCCTCGCTCCAAATGCCCCGCATCACCCGGTCGGCGTGGGCGGTCATCTTTAATTCGTTCTCACCGGCGGTGTAGTGGACGCGCGGTTTGGGCAAGCCGCGTTCGTCTTGCTCGTCCGATAGTTCCATGAAGTTATGCGGGTACGGCAACCCTTCGCCCAGAATATTGATTCCGGCGACGTGATTGAAGCCGCGCAGATGTTCCAGCAGCGCGATTCCACGCAGACCTTCGCCCCGGGACAATTGCGATGCGTATGTTACCGGCATCACGCCGATGCTTTGCAATAGATAGCCCCCGGCAAAATCAGCGCCGTCGCGTATAAAGGCGGACGTCGCGTTTCGCGGACGGTGCGTGTCCTCCGAGATCAACCCGCCGGGGATGCCCCGGTTCGGATAGACAATATCGTCGAACTGCGCCCAGAGTTGTAAGCCGGGGTGCACCATGAAGTTGCGCCCGACCTGCCCGGTTTCATTGCCGAGGTTATTCAGGAGAAGGAGACGTGGCGTCTCGA
>JACMMA010000543.1 GCA_014379275.1 Armatimonadota bacterium
ACTGCGAAACGTCGTCCAGGGCGGCGACAAGTTCCTCAACGGCGAGCGGCGAACGCAGTTCGGCTAACTGCTCTATTGCGTGTTCGCGTTCCGCCTCACGTACCGGGCGTCCGAGTTGGCGCAATCGAAGGAAGGAGGAAACCGGGCGTGCCGAAATGAGCTGGTCCAAAACATAGCGCGTCGATCGTCCGTGTTCCTCGAAGACCCGGGAAAGCAGAAACACGCAACCGATGCGGATGAGCGCGGTAACCAAAAACAGTATCTTGTAGTTGTTGATGCTGAAAATCCCGAAAGAAAACATCACCGGCCTGAGCAGTTCCATGGCGATGCCGCCCAGTATCGGCGCGATACCGCCTACGATCCCTGTAACCGCAGAGAACACGGCGACATAAGTCGAGCGGGATTCGGCGGGGGCCGTGGAAAGAAGCAGATTGAACTGCGCCAGACCGACGCCCGCCCACGCAAGCCCGGCGACGAGATTCAAAACGACAATCAACACCACATTGTAGGTGAACGCTCCGCGGATCGTGAACAGCCATAGGATCGGCGCGACCACGGTCCCTATCGTCGCCAGTTGCAACAGTGGGCGCGAGCCGAACTTATCGGATAGATAGCCCCAGATCTGAGTCGTCGCCAGTGCCGCCCCACTCGCGACCGCGCCGAGGACTTGCACCGTCAGATAGGGCATGTTCAGCCCGCCACGGTCGAGTTGCCACGCGACGAAGAACTGACCCGCGAACGTTTGTGAAACAACGATCGCTGCCGAGTAGGTAATGAAAGCGCGGAAATTTCGGTCGGCGAGCGGTGCGGAAAGAGCTTTGAATGGGTTGACACGGTCCGCAGGGGGCGCGGCACGCGGCGGCTCGGGTTGCCGCAGCAGCATCACGAACGACGCGACGGAGGCTACGCAGGCAATGGCGAAAAGCACCGCGAACCCCCACCGTACATCGAAGCGGTGATACTTGACGGCGAGGTCCAAGAACGCCCCGGCGGGCAGTGGTATCAGCAGGGTGACAATTCCGGCGAGCATCGTGCGCTGACCGAAATATCGCCCGCGGGCATCGGCGGGCACCAGATCGCTCATCCACGATGTCCACGCCGGACCGATAATAGTGAGTAAAGCAGAAGACACGGTGAGCAGGGCCACAAACACCCAGACCCGCAACGCTTCCGGCACGAAAAACGGCATAGCCAGGATCAGAAGCCAGACCAGACGCCCCGCGACGGCATTGAAGGCGACGAACCGTTTCCGGCTTTCTAAACGGTCCGAATACAACGCCGCCGGAATCTGCAATAGCCCGACGGCGGCGGGCAACCCGGCGAGCAGACCCAGCACGAAATCGCTCGCGCCGAGGTGGCGGGCGAAACCGATCTGAAATGCCCCGGTGGTCAGCACGGTCCAGACGGTCGCATATACGGCGTCCCACGTGGAAATTCGCAGACCGCGTAACACTTCTAAACGAGATAACACCGCCCCGCCCTTCGAATCCGCCATGTTTTTGTTGAACAGCGAAGACGCCAAGTTCGTCAAGGTACGACCTCTCAGGGTGGCGAACTTGGCGTCTTCGCGGTTGGTTCGGCTAGTCTTCCGGGCGGGAGCCGGGTTCCATGCCCTTTTCCCCCGCGCGTCCCCAGACTTTGACCGTCAGGTCAGATTCGACGCGAATCTGGCAGGACAGGCGGAACTTCTCGATCATGTCGGGGGTTTCGAGGGCTTCGCGCTCTTCATCGCCCATCGGAGATACCTCGCCGGACAGCACTTCGACTCGGCAGGTGGTGCAGCGCGCGATGCCGCCACAGCGGTGCAGGATGTCGATCCCGGCGTCCTCGATAGCGAGGACCAGTTTCTTACCTTCGGGTGATTCGAACGACTTTTCGCCGTCCACGGTGATTTGTGGCATGGTGTTTCCGTTTCTTTCACGGTGCGTCGCCTTCCGGCGGGCGCGCGTGGTTTTAGTGTGCCCTATGGTTCGCGTTTCGGCGCTCGGGTTCCTGCATTGCGGGCGGCATACCGAAAATCGGTGATCGTAATCTCGTCCGCCGCGACCTTCGCTATCGTGTGGGATCCGACGAAGCCGTAATATCGCCGCCAGCGTTTGCCGTCCCACTCCTCCTCGGCTTGATAGATTTTGCCGCGCGAGTACCGGTGCGTCTTGCCGTCGGGGGTTTTACTCACCTGGGCGAACGGATCTTTCTCCCAC
>JACMMA010000544.1 GCA_014379275.1 Armatimonadota bacterium
CGGCTTTCCGGGGGGCACGGCGGCGGACAACGAGGCGGTCGTGAAACGACTGAAGGCGATGGGCTTCAACATGGTGCGCTACTGGCAGTCGCCGACCCAGGATTACGTCAAAGGCGATAACTCGGAAGCGGACCGTGCCGATCATTTTCTGTGGTGCCTTCAGCAGAACGGGATGAAAGCATGGGGTGCCGGAATCAACGGCGGGCAGGTGCAACCAGGTGACGTGGACATTGTCCGTGATCCTGCGACCACGACGGCATGGAAAGAGGCGGTCGGCGAAAAGGGGATGGCGATCCGGGACAATATCGCTCGCATCTGGGATTCAAGACTTGAATCCGTCGGTATCCGGCACATGACAGAAGTCGGAAATCATGTCAATCGGTATACGGGACATCGGTGGGCGGATGATCCCGTCTTCGCGGTGTGGGAACTGTCCAATGAGGAGTGGTGGTTCGGCAAGATGGCGCGCGGGGAATGGCAAAACCTACCGCCGTTCTTCCGGAACCAGTTGCTACAAAAATGGAACGGATGGCTACAAAACAAGTACGGCACCGACGACAAGTTGCGTGCCGCGTGGAACGGGTTGCTCCCCGGAGAAAGTCTCAAAAACGGCGCGGTCGTGTTCGCCCCGATGGGCGAACCGACCCGCATCGACGCCGCTCTAAACGACGCGAACCCCCTCGCACGGCGAGCGGTGCAAGGACTCAGCCAGAAGTACACGCGGGACGATTTCGCACGGGCACGCGGCGAAGGTGTGATTGCTTTTTTGCTCGACCTTTGGGTGTCGCATAAAAAGCGCGAGGCGGACGCCGTCAAAGCTCTCGGCAAGTCCATGCGCCTTTCTCCGCTGGTCTGGGACACGGGCATCGGCTACGAGATCCAGTCGCAATATCTTCACCAGCAAGCCGACGCCGTCGCGCACGACACGTACGTCACCGGCTTCCACCACGACCCCGCACACAAGCGGTACCCGTGGTTCTCGGGGCTGGAAGAGCAGCCGCGCCTGTGCTGGGACAAACCCTGGGTGGAGCAAAACCGGGTGGAAGGCAAGCCGTACTTCGTCTACGAGACGCAGATCGAGCAGCCCGCCAAGTATCGCGCCGAGTATCCGATGCGCATCGCCGCGCTCGGGGCTATCCAGGACTGGGACATCGTCTGCTGGCACTACTTCGGGAG
The DNA here is from genome assembly GCA_014379275.1 of Armatimonadota bacterium. Taxonomy (GTDB): domain Bacteria; phylum Armatimonadota; class Armatimonadia; order Armatimonadales; family Armatimonadaceae; genus JACMIU01. The sequence continues at coordinate 1,177 of JACMMA010000544.1, forward strand.
CGTCCCGGATTCCACACAGCCGAAGCCCTACGAGAAAACGATGGACTATACGACCGCCGGCGGACACCCACAAGGCTATCATTACCAATTCGACGAAGTGCAAATGGCGGCGATGCGCACGGCGGCGGCGGTGTTCACTCAGGGGCTGCTCAAACCCGCGCCGAACCCGACGACGTTCGTGTTCGGCAGGAAGAGTCTTCTCGACCCGGCGAGCATGAATTATGGGAGGAGCTACGGCGAACCGGGGGCGCAGTTTATGCCGACCACATACCGATACGGGATGCGCCTTCGGATCGACCCGACTCGTGAGGGCGACGAGGTGATCGGACCGACCTACAAGCCGCGCGTCTACGAGCCATGTCCGCTCACGCCCACGGAGGAGATCGCCTATGACTGGCACAGGGGCAACCTGCGCTTCGACGCGCCGGGCGTCGCCATGTTCACCGGCTTCTTCGCTCAGCTGGAGAGTCCGCAGGCACATTTCGGTAAGAGCGGCGTCACCCTGAGCGACGTAGTCGTGGTGAACCCACCGGGGACGCCGTACCCCGTGGGCGCGGACGAGAAGTATGTCGAGTTTTCCGTGGCGAGTGCGGACGGCAAGCCACTACCGGAAACCCGCCGCGCCGTCCTTTCGCTGGTGAGCACGAGTTTCAACAGCGGCTTCCAACTCGACCTGTCGAAACTGACGCAGGAGTTCGGGTGGTTCCTGA
>JACMMA010000545.1 GCA_014379275.1 Armatimonadota bacterium
ATCGGCGTGAAGGAGCGGGGGCACTGGCGGTAGTGTACCGCGTTTCGTGCCCGGGTTAGACGTCGATCCAGAGAAGGCCGTGGTCGGAAGCGTTCGGCTCGGCAATGACGCCCGAATTCGCTACGGGGCGTTCCGGCAGCACGAACAAAAAATCGATCCGATGTATCGGTTCCGTTGCCGGGAACGTAGGAGCGTCGAGAGAAGCAATAACAAGCCCGGTCCGTTCCTGAAACATCGCTACTTCGGGGGCATCGGCGAGGGCGTTGAAATCCCCTCCGACGATAACCGCGTATCCTGTTTCGACGTCCGCGTTCACCGCGACGGCGAGGTCCGTTAGTTGCGTCGCCCGCCACTCGTCCCGTAGCCCGAGGTGCGTGGTCCAGATGACGATGGGGGTGTCGCCCGAGATCGTGACGCCTACCGCGCCGCGCGGCTCGCCTCCGCTCGCCGAGAGTGGCAATCGCCGGATGTTCGCTATCGGCTCTCGCGACAAAATCGCGTTGCCATATTGTCCCAGCGGGCCGAAGTCCAGCCGCCCGTAAAAGGCGAAATACCATTCGCCCTCGCCGTCCCGTCGCATGGCGCGCGCGAGCCGCCCCGCCTGATCGACGAACCCGGAACGCGGCATGCGGCGGTCTACTTCCTGTAGGAGGCAAACATCCGGCGACACCGACCGGAGTAGCTCGGCTATCGCAGGGAGCGACCCCCGGTTATCCCCTGTGCCACACCGCCCCGCATGAATATTCAAACACGCCAGCCGCATATACAAGAGATTTAACCACAGAGGGCACGGAGGTCACAGAGTCCGGAGGGCGTGGGTTTAAGATTGGGGCTTTCCGACGTGGTGAACAGGACCCGTCACCGAGCGAAGCCTGCGAACTCGAAATTCCCTCCGGACTCTGTGACCTCCGTGCCCTCTGTGGTTAAATCTTCTCATGGCGCGAAAGTTTGTGATCAGCCCGACGAAGCTCCGGATATGGTATCGGTGTCCCGCGGAGTACCGTTTGGAATACATTGACAAGTTGGGGCGGTTTTATCACCGGGCGCGGGCGGGGTTCGCGTTCGGGCACTCGTTGCACCGCGTGCTGGAAACATTCCACACGGCGGGCGGCGCGGAGAACGTCGACGCGGAGACTTTATCCGCATCACTGGAGGGGGCATGGGTCGCCAAGGGCTACTCGGGGGAAGAGCAGGAGACCGCGTTCAAGGAAGAAGCGACGCGGATCTTGACCGATTACCATACGGCGGAAGTGGCGCGTGCGGAAACGGCGCGGGTCGAAGCCGAGAAAACCGGCGAACCGCTCCCCGATCCGCCTCGCCTGTTTCTCGCCGAAAAAGCATTACGTATCGACTTGACGCCCGAAATCGCGCTGACAGGGCGGGTAGATCGCGTGGACGAACACCCGGCACTCGGGGGCGCGCTCGAAATCGTGGACTATAAATCGGGGCGTATGGGCGTGACTTCCGAGGATGTCGCGGAATCCGTCGCGATGAACACGTACCAGGCGGTTTTGAAGCGCAAGCATCCCGAGCGGCGCGTCTTTGCTACTATTGTCGCGCTGCGCTCTGGCACGTCGGCGTCGCACGAGATGGGGGATAACGAGCGCGAATCGTTCCTCGCCGAAACGACCGAGACGGGAGAAACGATCCGCACGAAGGACTGGGAAAACGTTCTGCCGGTCCTGAACGACCACTGCCCCTATTGCGATTTTCTGCCGCACTGCGAAAAGTTCTGGGCGCGGCAGAAGCGGCGCGGGCTTTAACCGGGATCGCTGAACGCGTCCAGGGTGCGGCGCAGGAAAAGGTAAACGGTGCCGAAACAGAGGGTGATGATCCCCGCACCGACGTACGTCGCGGCAATTCCGAACTGGTCGGCGAGCGGCTTGGTGATGAGGGGCGACAGGAACTGCCCGGCGAATACTGCCGTAGTTAAGCCGCCGATGATCCGCCCCCGGAGCGCGGGCGGCGTCGCCGACGTGAGCCAGACCGACGTGACCGGGAGCAACAACCCGAAACCCGAACCGGCGACAACGAGCGACGCTAGCACTGCACCGTAGTTCGGGGATAAGCCGATCCCGATGTAGCCCGTTCCCATTAGCAGGGCGAACGCGGAGAGCAACGTCGCGTTGCTGAACCGGGCGCGCAGTTTGCCGAACCCGAACGACATCGCCGCCCCCGCGAGGGTGCCGAGCGCGAGGGCTTGCCCACTCTCCGCCGGGTTCGCACCGGTCAGTTTCTCCAGATGAAACGGCAACTGTACGGGAATCATGTAAAAAATGATCTGCATGATCAGCATGTTGCCGTACAGCAAAACGATGAGCGGCATCGGGACCGTCGATGCCGCGACCGGGGCACCTCCGGATAGCACTGCGGTTGCTTTCTTTTCCGGCTCGAACGCGAACAAGAACGCGAGCGGGAGGATCAACAGAGACAGCAGATACACCAGAAACGGGTATTGCCAGCCGATTTGCGCGAGGTACCCTCCCCCGGCCAAGAAAATGACGCCGCCCCCGCTCATGAATGCCGCCTGTAATCCCAGGAATGCGGTTCGGCGCGGACCGGTATAGTAGTCGGCGATGAGTGCGGTCGCCGCCGTCATGATTGCCGCGACCGCCAACCCGAGTAGGGCGCGTCCGACCAGCATCATCGGGAGTGACGTGGCGAAAAAGCCGGACACGCCCGCGATCGCGTACAGGGCGATACCGATGATCAGTTGCCGCCGCCGCCCGTATCGGTCGGCGAGGCTTCCCGCGAACGGCGCGAAAATTGCAATGAAGAGTGCCGGGAATGTCAGCGCGAGTCGGGTGAGTAGCGGGATGTCACCGCCGGTCCCGGCGAAGTGCCGCTCGATCGCCGGGAGTGCGGGGGCGATCGTCGCGCCTGCCATTACGGTCAAACTACTCGCGGCCAGTAGTATAGTGCGCGTTCCCCAAGATTCCGCTCGCTCGGTGCTAGTTGTTGTCATCCGTGTATCCTGAATGAACAAAACCTATCCCCGGCTCTGCGTTCCCAAAAAGATGATGGATGGGTTTCTCTTTTGTCCCTCCCGTCCGCGAAGGACAAAGGGGAAACGAAACAACCAAAAATAAATCTGGTACCGAGCTGGGCAGGATTGCGTGGTGGGTGCCGCGAAATAGTCCGGACTTCGCTTTCGCCGACGGGTAATCAATCTTCCTATGCACACCGAAAACTATTCTGCAATGATCGCCGGCCTGGAGCGTGACGCTAGGGATAACCCGCAGTGGTATCGCTTCCGCGTCGCTTGCCTCGTCGGATTAGCTTACTTCTACATCGGCGTCATTTTGCTTTCCGGTCTGGCACTGTTAGGGGGCACTGTTTACGGAGTTTGGTGGCTGTTCACACATTCCCGCGTTCATTTCCAAATGATGCGCATCGTGATCCCGGTCGTGATCGGGCTGTTAGTGTTTTGTTTCGCCATCCTGAGGGCATTGTGGGTTACGATCGAGGAGCCGGACGGACGCGTATTAGCCCGCGAGGAAGCCTTGCCTCTCTTTCAGGAGATCGACCGATTGCGCGGGCTTCTGAAAACGCCGCGATTTGATAAGGTAATCCTGTCCCACCAGTTCAACGCCGCCGTGTGTCAGGTGCCTCGCCTGGGATTGTTTGGATGGAACAAGAACATCTTGATGATCGGCGTCCCGCTGATGCTAACTCTTTCTCCGGACCAGTTCCGCGCCGTACTCGCGCATGAAATGGGGCACATTGCGGGCGACGATAGCAAATTTCAGCACGGGGTGTATCGCCTGAACGATACATGGCAGATGTTGCTGGACGGCATCGCGGAAGAAAACGCGGCGGCGAATATCCTGTTCGTTCCGTTCTTCGAATGGTATATTCCGTTTTTCTACGCGTACACTCTGGCGCTACGCCGTGCGGATGAATACGCCGCCGACAAAGCCGCCGCCCGAACCGTAGGTGCGGAGAAGATCGCCGACGCTCTGATCACGCTCGAACTGTTCGGGCGGCGCATGATCGCCGGACGGAAGAACGAGCCGCACGGAGCTGGCGCGGAGCAGAGATGGCTCGCTGAAGCGTTAGCCGAACACGATGACCTGAGTGACGACCACCCTTGTCTGCGGAACCGATTGCGCGGTGTGGGTCAGATAAACCGTCCCGTGCCGGAACCCACGGATCAGTCCGCTGCCGAAAAATATTTTGATTATCGCTTGATCAAACTTGCTGAAAGCGTCGGCATCAACATCCGATTCGAAGCTGAACCGCAGGAATCACCCGCCGCACTTGACGGGCTGCCAGATCCGGCACCGTCCAGGTCGCCGACGATGCCTTCCTTGCAACCGATCGGCTGGAACGGATAGTTCTATTTCGGACCCCGGTGGAACCCTCTAGGGGCCGAAACAGGACTAAACGGAGTCGTCGGTGCCGAGAGCGGCGGGCGCGGCGTTTTTGCTTCCCATAAAGGCGAGTGCCACCAGCGTCAGGGCGTAGGGGAGAAGATCGAGAAAGTCGGGCGGGACGTTGACGCCGAGCGTTTGGAACGCCTGCTGGAGCGCGGTCCCGAACGCGAAGAACAGCGCAGCTAGTGCCGCGCCGAGTGGATGCCAGCGCCCGAAGATGACCGCCGCAAGGGCAATGTAGCCGCGCCCCGCCGTCATGTTCTGACGGAACGCACCGAGTCCCGCGAGTGCCAACGCGACCCCGCCGAGTCCCGCGAGCGCGCCGGACAGGATCACCGCCCCGTAGCGAAGCGCGGGCACATTCACCCCGGCGGATCGCGCCGCCGCCGGGTTTTCGCCCACCGCCCGGAGCCGCAAGCCGAGCGGCGTTTTGGTGAAAACGAAAAAGAGCAGACCGACCGCCAGGAACGCCAGAAGCGTCGTCACCCAATCCGGGATGGTCGCCCTGGTATCGAGTGCACCGCCGGGATAAAGCCGCACCGCATAGGTCGTGAATCCAAGCAAGCCCAGATTCAAACCGACGCCGCTGAGGATGTGCGCGACATGCAACTTTTGAGTAAATACCGCGTGGAGTAGCCCGACAAATGCGCCGGCTACCATCCCGGCGATCACGCCCAGAAAGGCGGAGCCGGTCGCTTGCGCAACCGCGACCGAGGCGAAACATCCGGCGAGCATCATCGCTTCCAGGGCGATATTGACTACCCCCGCCCGCTCGGAGACAACCCCACCCATCGCCGCGAGAGCGAGCGGCGTCCAAAGCCGGAGCGTTGCGGAAGAAATCGCGAGAACAACGTCGAGCATCCGTCTCCTGTGTTACGTGCCGCGCCCGATGTACGCGGGGCGCGGTTCGGCGTCGTTGGTTTCGTTGATCGTGTCCGCTACGGGACCGATGACATTTACCCCGGTGGTGCTCAGATCCGCGATGGCACGCCCGATCTCTTCGGGCGATCCGGTAAGACGCACTTCCATCGTGCCGCCCGCATCGCTGAGCATCGCGCGCCGAATGACGACTTCAAGGCGAAACTTCTTCGCCAGTGGGGTGATAAGCGGCGTGTCATACATCGCTTGAGAGAAAGAGAAGGTGTAAAGTTCGCTAATGGTTCGCATGGTGCTGTTATAATCAGGCCGACGTTTCCGAAACGGCGCCCAGAACGGTGTTCGCCGCCGATGTGTCCGATACCTTCTTAACGGTTCCGTTCGGCAGAATCACCGTCACACCGCCGCTACAGGCACTGCGGCACATGGTCGGCACCACGAAAAGCCCGACCGCGCTTGCCGCCTGTTCTACTGCCGTGTAAATCAGGCGGTGTCCCGGCTCCGCGCCGCAACGCGGACCGCAACAGATTTTGACTGCACCCGTTGCTCCCTCCCCGGGGTACCCCGAGGGTGCCCAGGGGAGAGAGCAATTATCCGCCAAGGGTATCCAGCACCGCCCGAATGTTCTCACCGCGCAGACAGGTGAAGATCGGCGTGTCGCGCAGGGTATACCGGCTGGACGCCGTGTGGCGCAGTTCCATGACGAGATCCACAAAATCGGACGGTCGGTTCGACTCGAACGCTACAACCCATTCCTGATCATCGAGGCCGAACGAGTAGATCGTGTTGAGTTTGATGGAGGGGTATTCATGACCGACGCGAATATGCTCTTTCATGATCTCGCCCCGTTCCTCTTTCGGAAGCAGAAACCAATCCCGAGTTTTTACGAACGGATAGACGAACATATATTTGAATTCGCCCGGACGGACGCGGCTCCGTTTCTCTTCCTGGGATGGGTGAATGAACTCGTCTTCATACACCGACGTTTTCGCCTGGCCGAGGTACGAATACGGGCGTGTCAGGTATTTGCCGAGGCCGGTGGCGAGAAGTCGCGCCGTCATCTCCTGGAAAATTTCCAGGTCATAGGCGATGCGCCAAAGGCAGAAATCGCAGTCCGGGCGGGTGGCGACGGTCGAAAACGGCACGATAACGGCGCGTCCCCGGTAGTCATCCACGACGCGGGCGAATTCTTCCTTCCCGGCGGCGCGCTCGTCTTCGGGAAGGCGGCGCCACTGGGGGTCTACGGCAAAAAAGGCATACTGCACAAACTGTCGCGGCAGGTTCGCGGTTTCGGTGTTCGGTGCGGACATATCGGTCTTATTGTACCTCACGCCGCGAGTGTTATTTGTCGGGTGTAAGCACCGGAAACGGAATGAATGGCGTTCGCGGTAAAATAAGAGCGGAAGGGACGCGAAAATATGTCGACTTCAATTAAGTAGCGAGGGCACCAACGCCCTGTTTCCCGCCAACGGAAGCACCGCGGAGCGGGCGTTGTGGTGGTATGACAAAAATATTCGTCATCGGATCGAAACGCGCGAGAATCTGGGGAAATACATGGGCATCAATCCGGAGTCGGGCGAGTATATCATGGGTAGCGATCCCGACGCCGACGACAATCTCGAAGTAAGCCGGGAAGCCCGTGCTCGCTTCGGGACACACCGCTTGTTTGGAATGCGAATCGGTTATACGGCTGTAGCCGCCATCGGCGCGACATTGACCCCGTATGAGCATTTGCAGGGTGACGCCCAAACCGCCGGGGAGCATTCATGATCTTAGGCGACTATGATCGCGCCAAGAACGAGGTCACGATCGAGATCACAGTCAGCAACGGCGGGCGTGCCGAAACGTTCGCCGCCGTTCTCGATACGGGCTTCACCGGGCATCTAATGACTCCGCAATCCGTCGCCGACGATCTGCAACTGCCTCGCGCGGAAGATACTCCGGTGATTTTGGGTGACGGACGTGTTAGCGTGCTATCGACCTACGAAACGGAGATCGAGTGACTTGGTAAGCGGCGTGTGGTTCAGGCATACATCACCCGGCGTGCCGATCCCTTGATCGGGATGAAACTGTTGCGCGGCTCGCTCGTCAGGCTCGAACTGATACCGGGCGGCTCGATAACCGTAGAGCGGGCAGGGTGACTCCGCGCACTACCGCGTCATTGCGGCGGTCCCGGCATGGGAAGCGAGTCACCCCCGAAGTAGCGCAGGAGCACTAAAGTAATGGTGACCGTTACCACCGAAAGCAATGTGGTGGCGAAAACGCAATCGGCGGCGAGTTCGACATCGCCGTTCTGTTCGTGCGCTAATAGCAGCGTATTTACGGCGGACGGTGCGGCGGCGGCAAGGACCAAGACGGCACCCGGCCACGGCCAGAGTCCGAGCAGAACAGTTATGCCCGCTGTTGCAACGGGGAGCAAGATCAGCTTCGCCAGTGCGGTCGGTGCGATAGCCCGCCAGCGGATCGTACGGTTTGATTGCCGGGTCCCCAGCTGCGAACCGAGATTAAGGAGCGAGAGCGGGACAAGACCCTCCGCGATGGTGCGGAGCGTGTAAAGCAGGAAAGGGGGCATCTGCCAGTGCAGTCCGCGCAAAACTAGCGCGATGGCGAGGCAATACACCATCGGCAACTTAAAGTATCCCCAGACCGCCCCTTTGCCTTTGCCCGTCACTGCCGCCATGACCGCATAGCCGATGCCCCACAGGGATAGATTGGCGACCATGACTACCAGGGCCTGTACCGCCCCGCCCGATTTACCGAACGCCCGCTCCACCACCGGAATCCCGAAGTTCCCGGCGTTGAAAACCACCGACGCGAGAAGCACCACCGACAACGTTTCCGGGGGAACGCGGCGCGCCTTCATAATCAAATAAAGCGGAACGGCCAGCGCGAATTGCGACAACAAGACCGCGACAGCGATCTTACCCATGTCGCCCCAGGAAAGTGTGGATTCGTACACACGCACCAGCAAAAAGGCGGGCACGAACCCATACACCTGAATGCGTGAAAGGGTCTTGTTGTCAAGCGGGTAGAATTTTTGAATCAGCGTTCCCAACCCGACCAGAAGAAGAACCGGTAGCAGAATGTTGGTCAGGATAAACACGGATTCGGCGAAAAAGGTCACGCGGCTATGTTATCGCGCCCCGTCGCCGCGTGCCGACGCGATGCGACCGGCCAACTGGTTGGCTGTCAACAGCAATACGAACGATACGGCGACGGCGAGCAGGGCGAGGTTCCCGGCTCCGGTGTTGTCGCCGCGCTCTATGGCGGCGTATAGTGCGAGGGGAAGGGTTTCAGTCTCACCGGGGATGCTCCCGGCAATCAGAAGCGTCGCGCCGAACTCGCTGAAGGCACGGGCGAATCCGAGCACCGTTCCGGCAAGCACGCTTCGGTAGGCGAGCGGGAACAGTATCCGGCGGAACGTTTGCCATTCGGTAGCGCCTTCGGTACGTGCGGAATCGGTCAGATCGCGCTCCGTGCCGGAAAGACCGGCTTCCACGGTGCGAATAACGAGCGGCAGTGCGACCACCGCGGATGCGACTGCCGCGCCCTGCCAGGTAAACAGCAACTGAACGTGCAGGGTGTCGTTGATCCACCGCCCCCACGCCGAACCCCGCCCGAATAGCAGGAGCAAGCCAACCCCGACAGCGGATGGCGGCAACACCAGCGGGAGCGTCAGTAGCGTTTCGATCAGTGTTCGCCAGAAGCCGGGGCGGGAACGTGACAGCCGGTACGCGCAGAAAATACCGAGCGGAAGGGCGAAGACTAGGGCGATGAGCGCGACGCGCAGGGAAAGTAGGAGCGGCGATAGCATAATTTGCGGGATCGTGTACCGAGTAATTCTACCAGAAGCTACCCGGGTACCATCCAGGGTTTCACGTAATGATCAGGCTGTCAATCGCATTAAATCGGGTATCCTCTCGATAGGAAAAAGATATGCTGACGACACCACCCGACACGAAACTGCAAACGGGCGAACCGCCCAAGCCGACCGAAGCCCCGGAGGGCGCGGTTATATCCGCGGATACCCGCCGCGGCGACGGCGCGGAGCGCGCACGCATCCCACAAAGTCAGTCACGCACGAAGAAATGGCCCGTGCTCGACACCGGCGTCCACCCAAGCGAGGCGGAACTAACCCCCGACGTGTGGAAATTCTCGCTCGATGGTTTGATAGACGAGCCGCTCGCGTTTACCTGGGACGAGTTTCAAGCTCTGCCGCGTACAAAAGTCTTCGCCGACATGCACTGCGTGACGCGCTGGTCGCGCCTCGGTAATGTCTGGGAGGGAGTCTCCACGCGCGAAGTGCTAAAGCACATTAAACTTAAACCAGAAGCGAAGTTCGTGCTGGTCCAAGCCTACGACCGCGCGTTCTCGTTTTTCGGCGGGTCCCAACACTGGACGACAAATTTACCCTTACAATATTTTCTCGACGAAGATTGCTTGTTCGCCGATACACATGATGGGGAGCCGATCTCGCTCGAACACGGTGGTCCACTCCGCTTGGTTATCCCGAAACTCTACGCCTGGAAGTCCGCCAAATGGGTGCGTGGTGTGGAGTTCCGCTCTACCGATACCCCGGGCTACTGGGAGCGCGGTGGCTATCATATGCTCGGCGACCCCTGGCAAGAACAACGCTATCGCGATTATTAGTTTTTTCTTTTTCTTGTCCTGCCCGGACGGGGCCAACCTCACGTTGGATCGTTGGACCTGCGGTGCTGTTACTACGATCGGTTTCGCGCGATTCGGGCTAGCCCTTTCTGTTTTCCCGCGAATCCGGCTTCTACGGTTCTTCATGATGTGTAGAACCGTAG
>JACMMA010000546.1 GCA_014379275.1 Armatimonadota bacterium
CTGGAGCAAAAAATCTTCGGCGCGGCGGGCGCGACCATCGTCATCGAGGGATGCCTGACCGGCGAGGAAGTGTCCGTGATGGCGTTCGTGGACGGCGACACCGTGAAGCCGATGCTCGGTGTACAGGACCATAAACGCGCGTTCGATGGCGACGCCGGGCCCAACACGGGAGGCATGGGGGCGTACGCGCCGGTACCTGTCGCGCCGCAGTCGGTGATCGACACCGTGGTGAACACCATGATCCGACCCGCCGTGGAAGCGATCCGCGAAACCGGGATTCCGTACCGCGGTGTTCTGTACGCGGGGGTCATGCTAACGCCGACCGGTCCGCAGTGCCTGGAGTTTAACTGCCGCTTCGGCGACCCGGAAACACAGGTCCTCATGCCGTTGCTCACGTCGGACCTCGCCGCGATCCTGTCCGCCGTCGCCGATGTAGAACTTGACAAGGTTCCGGTGACGTTCGCCGACCGCGCCGCCGTATGCGTCGTACTGGCGTCGGGAGGTTACCCAGGTCCTTACGAGACCGGGAAACCGATCAAAGGCCTGGACGCGGCAGGCAACATGGACGCGGTCGCGGTGTATCACGCCGGAACAAATAGGAACGAGGCGGGTGAGACGGTGACGGACGGCGGGCGGGTACTCGGCGTCACCGCGACCGGAGAATCGTTCCACGAAGCGCGGGCGCGGGTGTACGCCGCCGTGAAAAAAGTTTCGTTCGAGAACAGCTTCTACCGCTCCGACATCGGCGCGAAAGCGATCTAGCCTCCCGCCTCTGGGTGCCCGGGAGTGGGAGGAAACGGCACGGCTTCGGCCTCGGCTTCTAACTCTGCAATCGTGGGGAGCTCACTCCGCAATTCGTCTGGCAATGTACGCGTCAGTTCGGCGGTCAGATGTTCCGCGACGCCGATCGGGCCGTTCACGTTGCGCAGGACGCACTCGGCGATGGCACGGTTCTTCGTCTTGCACAGCACGATCCCGATGGTCGGCGCATCGCCCGCCTTTCGGAGCAGGTCGTCTACGGCGGACAGGTAAAAGTTTATCTTGCCCGCGTCCTCTGGGGTAAGGGCATGCATCTTCAAGTCAATCACCACGAAGCAGCGCAGATGCAGATGGTAAAACAACAGGTCGTTGCACAATTGCAGGGGTCTGGCGATACTCGACACCTTGCCCGCCGGGGTCACGCCGAGCTATCAGCCGTACTGAGTCGGGCGCGGATATCCGCTCGCCACCCTGGATCGATTCGACGAAGCCCGCGACGCCTACTGCAGAGCGATGAGTCTTTCCGTGGAACCGGCGATACGGGCGCATCTGGCGCGGCAGAACGGGCTTCTCGAATAGCTTCGCTACTCCGGCGGTTTGACGTTCGGCGCTTCGCCGCCTATACTAACCGCGTCATGAAACTCACCCCTGTTCGACGCGCCCTGGTTAGCGTGTCCGATAAAACCGGCGTCGTCCCTTTCGCCCAGAAACTCGCCGCACTCGGCGCACAGATCGTCTCGACCGGTGGCACCGCGAAAGCATTAGCCGACGCCGATGTTCCCGTGGTCGGCATCAGCGACCTGACCGGCTTCCCGGAGATGCTGGAAGGGCGTGTTAAGACGTTGCACCCGAACGTTCACGGCGGCATCCTGGCCGACCGGGACAAGCCCGAACATTTGGAAACAATCGCGGCGCACGGCATCTTGCCGATTGATCTCGTCTGCGTAAACCTGTACCCGTTCGCGGCGACGATAGCGAAGCAGGACGTGACGATAGAAGACGCCATCGAGAACATCGACATCGGCGGTCCCGCAATGGTTCGTTCCACCGCGAAAAACCACGGTGGTGTTGCGATTGTCACCGATCCGGCGGACTACGATGTCGTGCTGGGCGAAATCGAACGCGAGGGTGGGATCACGCTCGCCACCCGTCAGCGACTCGCCGCGAAAGCGTTCGCCCATACCGCCGCGTACGACTCGATGATCGCAGACTACCTGGAAAAGATATACGCGCCGGGAATCGAAGAGGGAAGCCCCCTACTCCCGC
>JACMMA010000547.1 GCA_014379275.1 Armatimonadota bacterium
ACCGCGCGGTACCAGACCCGCACGGCGATGGTGTGTAGCCACGTGCCAATCGCCGAACGCCCGTCGAACGACGGCAGCGACTGCCACGCGGCGACAAAGGTTTCCTGGGTCAGGTCCGCCGCGCGGCTCTCGTCTCCCCCCGTCAAAAAGTACAGTTGCCGGTAAACGGCGGCGTAGCGGGATTTGACCACGGTCTCGAACGCCGCGCGGTCGTTCTCGCGCAGTCGTTTGCGTAATCGCGCTTCGAAGAAGACAGGTAGCCGTGCTTTCATTCGGTCTGTTAGTGTACCGGGCGCACGGTTTTGTTCGTTTTTTGTTTTCGGAGGCATGGTGCGCCCGGCAATGTAAGGCGTGTTACCGTAGAATCAACCGTGACCGACGCGCCGCCCGATCTGCTGACTGTCCCCGCCGACCATTGTCTCGTCTGCGGCGTCGCCGGGGAACGTCCGGGCGGTGCCTGCTCCCGGTGCGGCACGACGGACGCCGATGTGCGCGTTTTGCTCCGTGCCGGGGTTAAGGCGTATGCGGACGCCCGCGCGGACGCCCTGGCGGGGCGGTTCGCGGACGCACGTAAAAAACTGCGCCTCGCCGCGTCGCTCGGTCTCGCCGAAACCGTCGTTTGGCGCGAGTTGCACGATCTGCTCGGCGCGGCGGACCCCGCCGTCACCACGGAACATGCCGATTCGTACGAATCAGCCCGTAGCTTCGCGCTTGCGGGGAAATTTTCCGTCGTGCCGATACTTACGGTTCTGCCCGACACCCCCGTAACACGAGAGCTGACCCGGCTCTGCGCCACGGGTGACGCGCTGGGGAAGCGGGGCGTATGGCAGACCGCCTCGCGGTACGCGGCGGTCGGGACCATCTGCGCCGTGCTCGCACTCTGGTCGCCCCTACGCCGGGTGCAAGAGCGGGCGAGCGTCACGGTGTCCACTCCGCAGGGAGCCATACCCGGTGATGACCCGCGCCCGGGCAACGCGGTGGTCGCCGCCCCCCCCCGGGTGCCGGGGAGCCCGACACCCGACACCCGACGCCTGGCAGCTACCCACTATCCGTATCCCGAACGGCTCGCGCGTCGATACTACAGCGACGCCCGTTCCGCTTTCCGTGAAAAGCGATATGCCACCGCCGCGTCCCTGACCGAACTCGCCTCCGAAACCGGCAAGAATACCTATCTTTTGCCGCATGCCCTGCTGTTACGTGCTCAGATCGCCGATATAACGGGAGACGTCAACGCGCCACGTTTCTGGGCTAAGATCGCCACCGATTCGCCCGCTTCTTCCTATGCACCACTCGGCCTTCTCCGCGCCGCCGAACGGTCGGGAAAAATATCCGGCAAACAAAGAGACACGGCGTCATATTTGCAGGAACTTATGAAGCGGTATCCACTGTCCAATGAGGCAAGAGTAGCGAGAGGGCGATTTTATACCACGGTATTGCCGGGTACAATCAAGGAAGAAGCACTGCGTTGATGGCGAGCATCGGTATGAACGGTTCGAGTCCGGGAGAGAATTTCTACACCATTTTAGGCGTCGCAGAGAACGCGACCGCCGACGAGATCAAGCACGCCTACTACCGCCTCGTCCGCCAGGTCCGACCGGAAAGCGACCCGGAAGCATACCACCGCTTTCAGAAGGCGGGCAGTGTCCTCGCCGACCCGCACCGGCGGCGTGAGTACGATCAGTTGCGCGAGGCCGGACGGCGCGTCGAGGTGCTTTCGGATCAGGCGGTCGCCGCCGCCGAGCGCGACCCGCAAAAGGCGTTCGGTCTGCTGAAAGCCGCCATCGCCCTCGCCCCGGACGCCCCCCGCCCTCGTATCCTGCTCGCCCATGTGTTGACGCGGCTGAACGATTACGCGGGGGCGGAGCGGCAATACCGTCGCCTCCTGGAGGAACGTCCGCGCGACGAAACGTTGCACTACCGCTTCGCCCGGTGTTTATTCGTGCAAGGCCGGTACGACGACGCCGAACAGGTCATCGGGGCGGCAATCCGCCTGAACCCGCATTACCACGACGCGCACATGCTCCTCGCGCGACTGTATGAAAAGTCGGGTCAGTTCGGCGCGGCGATCTTCGCCCTGGAAAAAGCGATCGCGAACGACGACAGCGAGGATTATGCCGACTTCGACGCGCTGCTTCGCCTTTTGGTTTTGCACTTGCGTATGGACAACGGCACGGAAGCGGAACGCACGGCGCGGCGGTTGATGGCGGTATTACCCCCCCCGGGCGACGACGATCCCACGGCGCAATGCGAACGCGCCGCGAAGCGGATGCTCCTTCGCGCCAAAGAACTCGCGGGGGAAGAACAGATCAAGGCGGTCCGTGCTGTCGCCGCACTGGGTGGTCGCCTGCCTAACATCACTCCCGAGATTGTCGAGGCATTCGCGCAGGTGTCGCGGGAGTCACGTCTTTTTCTGGAAGCGAAACACGCACAGGAGGACGAACTTCTCCCGGACGCACTAAAACAAATGGCAGAAGGGCTGTATCTGAACCGGGCGCTTCCCGAACCCGAACGACAGGAGCGTCGGCGTAACGTCGCTGCTTCGCTCAATGCGGCGGTTTTGCGCGATGCGACGCAGGTTCAGTCCTTGTTGGAATATTTACGCCGTGAATACCCTGTTTTTAGCGCGGACCAGGACACGCTGCTCAGCGACATCTCTAAGAGCGTCCAACGCCGCCTTCCCGCTTCGACCGATACCCTACCCGGCGGATCGGGGGAATCCGCCTCGGGCGGAGGGGTGTCGAACGCCCCGCGCGGCAAAGGGTTCATTGGTTGGTTCAAAAGCAAGAAATGACTCTTCAAAGATGGCTGTCGGAAAGCCGGTTGTGACATGCTCGAAAGGGCGGGGGTCGTTCTTTAGCGGACGCCAAAAATTAACATTCGCACCCTCTTGACAGCGTCATGCAACCCCGCTATAATCTCCGTATTCCGACAGTCTTAAATGGTATATATCAACTGTTGGGACGCACCGTCGCGTACCTCTAATGGAAACTTGAACACACCGCGTTTCGTTCGCGATGCGACCGTTATTTCTTTTCTGCGTCCCCGCAGACATATTTGACTCAGGAGGGTTTCTGTATGCTTCCCAATTCTCGTAAACGTCCGACACGCAGTGCCTTCACGCTGATCGAGCTGCTCGTCGTCATCGCGATTATCGCCATCCTCGCCGCGATACTTTTCCCCGTCTTCGCCAAAGCGCGCGACACGGCTCGGAAAGCATCCTCGATCAGCAATGTCAACCAGATTCTCAAAGCACACCTGATGTATGCGCAGGATTATGACGAGGTTTTCTGTCCTGCCGTGGCGGACGATAACCCGAAGTTGAACGACAGTGCCAATTATATCGACTGGGACGCCTCGTGGATGCTGAAACTACAGCCGTATACGAAAAGCATCGCGGTGTTCAAATCCCCCAACTCGACACAAGGGAACGAGCCTAACGTGTCCGAATCGGTCACTTTCCCGACTCGCACCAGCGGGTGGTCGATCTATTCCTATGCCATGCTCCCGCGATGGCGAGTCTACGCGGGCAACGAACCGGGTGATACCGGGGGCGGTGGCATCCCCAGTTGGGAGACCGCTTACGGTGACGCTTTATATGAGGGCGTCGGCGGGTATACCGACGCGCCAGGAATCACACCCGTTTACGGCGCGACGGACTCCTGTGTCGGGACCACGGTCGCTCTACGGCGCACCGCTTCGCGCTCTATCGGCGAGGTGGCACGCCCGACCGAGACGGCTCTGCTGGTCGAAGCACGCGGATGGGACTACGGCTTCACCTGTAAGAACTTTTATCCGGCACCGATCGACGCCACCCCGCCGGTCGCTTACGCTAGCACCGAGGGCGTGAACTTCGCCGGTCGCTTCAACTATGAAGGCACGAAAACCTATCCCGGCACGGGAGCCGTCAAGTATCAGATCGGCTTCGGGCCGGTCGGCTTTACCGACGGACACGTCAAGGCCATGAAGACCGATCAGTTTTTCGAAACGTTCATCACGAGAAATGGCGCGAGGGCATACCGCTATCAGTATGCGGCGGAGTAGATACGATGAAAACAGCCTTCCTTCTCGCAGTCGTTTCGCTGTTGTTGGCTACCTCCGGGTGCTACAAAGAATATCCGGGTGACCCACCTGCCAAACCGCAGGCGGGCGACGCGGGTCGCCCCTCTCCACCGCCACGTGGTCAACCGGCAAGCGAATCCAGCCAGCCGACGCCGGTGCCGAGGGGGGACGGGAGATAACCGGGAGTAAAGAATACGCCGAAGACACCCGGAATCAATCCGGCGAAGCGGTCAACTGGCGAGTGCCGTACCGATAAATCTCGAAGCCGGAACGATTCACTTCGCTCCGGCTTTATTTTCCTGAACATCTTGACAGACTACCGAAACACGGATACACTTACCTCATTCCGACAGTCTGAAATAGGACAGTCTGAAAACACAAGCGTTTTTATTCGCGATGTCGCGATCCTCTCATGTGTGCGTACGGCGCGGGATTGTTTCGCGTCGGCTTTATTCTTGTCGGACCCGGTAGTCGGTTCGAAACGCTGGTTCAGGAGGATTCGATTCATGCACCCTGTCTTCGCCCATCGCCGCAATCGTTCGGCATTCACGCTGATTGAACTGCTCGTGGTAATCGCTATCATTGCGATCCTCGCCGCGATACTTTTTCCCGTCTTTGCCCAGGCCCGCGAAAAAGCGCGACAAACGTCGTGTCTTGCCAACATGAAGCAGTTGGGTCTCGCCCAGATGCAGTACAGTCAGGACTATGACGAGATGTTCATCCTCGCTACGAGCGATGTCAATCCGACCAACCCCGCCGTCGCCCCCGCCCGTTTGTATGACGTCACCTGGGTTTCCAACATCCAACCCTACGTAAAAAATACGCAGATATTTGTCTGCCCGTCCACGAAAGTCCCGAACGAACCGGATTCGACCCCAAATCCAGACGAAGCAGGCGCGTATTTAGGCTCGATCACGTCCGGTAACCCGCCGACACGGAAAGGACCGATCTGGGACTACGGTATGCCTGGACGCGGCAAAACGTATTCCGGCAGCACTACGCCCTACAATTATCCGAACGAGTTTGACCTTCAGAGTGCTATTTATGACGGTGTCGGCGGCTATGCCTACGGCGGTGCCGGTACCCCACGGTTCGGTTCACTTGCCGCGAGCGTGATAGATAGCATGACACAAGCCGACATTAAGCGGCCCGCGGATATGGTGCTGGTTGTCGAGTCCCGCTCCTGGGACCACGGGGTGTTTCGGAACGGGACCAACGGCCCCGAATACATCCGGACGCGTCACCTGCGCGAGCAGGGTGTTGATATCGGTGCGGGGAATTTGCGCCCGAAGGGGTGGGTGAACACAGTCTTCGCCGATGGGCACGCTAAAGCGTTCCGTCCGGAAACACTCTACCGGATCGATATCGCGCCGGACGGCACGCGATATTACCGCCATTTCCACGGGAGTTATTAATTCCGATGCGTCTGATCTGGCGTCGCAATCGCGTTCGCATTTTATTCGTTATCGTAGCGGCAGGGGTGTTAGTGTCGGGCGTAGCCTGCGGCGATCAGTCCGCGACCCCGACTCCGGTCTCGCCGGAAAAAGAAAGTAAGGCGCGATAACCGTATGGGGAAAGGTCACCTGGTTGTTCATGGCGGCGGCAGTACCGGGAAAGACGCGACCGGTACCTTTTTAAAGCGCGCCGGTTCGCCGTCCGCGCCGATCGTGGTGTTGGGGCAGGTATCGGAAGCCGCCGTCGAAAAGGGACAGCGGAGCGCGGACTGGCTGAAGGAAAATGGCGCGACGGACGTTTATGTCGCGCGGGTCACCGAAACCGATAAGTCCTCGCTCCCCGAACTCCTTACCAGGCTGGAATCGGCGCGCGGCTACTGGGTTCCCGGCGGCGACCAGAATCGGTTTATGAAACTGTTCGCGGGGACGGCGGTCCCGGATGCCTTGCGCAAAATTATCGCGCGGGGCGGGTCCGGCGGGGGGTCGTCGGCGGGGGCGTCGCTTTGCGGCGAGTGGATGCCGACCGGCTACAGCGGTATCCGCCCGACCGAGGACGAGGACCGCACCAAACTCGTCAAAAACAGCGTCGGGAGCGGGCCGGGTATCAGCGTTTTACCGGGTTTCCTGGTAGACACGCATTTCCTCGCCCGCGAACGGACCCAGCGGAGCGTGGATATGGTGCTGTCTCATCCGCGATTCATCGCGCTGGGTGTCGAGCAGGACGGTTGGTTTGTCGCGGATTTGGACAAAGGGGTGTTGACTGTCGGCGCGGGTCAGGTGGTGACCATCCGTGCCGCCGCACCGGTACAAACAGACGCGCAGAACCGCCTCGGCTGCACCGACGTGCGGATGCGTGTCCTGCTCGCCGGTCAGACGGTAAGCCTCGCGGAGTTAAAAAATAAATGAAAGATGCTCAAACGAGCGAGATGCGCCCCCCGACCCCCGATTCTGGGGGAGCCCGAGAAAATACCGAGGGGATATGTGTGTCGATCAAGTCTGATGGTTTCGCCTTGCCCCCTCCGGCTCCCCCGGAATTGGGGGCGGCGGGGCAAGCCGCACCGCGCCTTTCGCGCCGCACCCTGCTCACCGGTCTCGCCGCGTTCACGCTCCCGCATCTGGCGTTCGCGGAGGGCGTGCAAAAAACCGCCCCCGACGCCCCGTCGTTTCCGGTCGGCAAAGGCGGTTTCGCGTACGTTGAGCCCGAAGGCTCGCCCTACGCCGGGTTTCGGATTCCCGTTCACACATACCGCCCGGAAGGCGTGAACCTACACAAGGCGGGGCGCGTCCTGTTTGTCATGCACGGCACCCTGCGCAACGGCGCGGAGTACCGCGACAAATGGATCCGGCTCGCGGAACAGTACAACGCGCTATTGATGGTGCCGGAGTTCACGCGCCGCGACTTTCCCGGAGGAATGTATAACCGGGGCAACGTTCGCGGTCAGGACGACAAGACGCCGGTGCCCGCGGAAGGGTGGACGTTCGCGGTTATCGAGCGTCTTTTCGGGTTCTATAAGGCGGTGACGGGAAATCCGGTTGCGGGATACCATATCTACGGACACTCCGCAGGCGGACAATTCGTACATAGACTGGTGGAGTTTTTGCCGACGGCGCGGATCGTGCGGGCGGTCGCCGCGAACGCGGGCTATTACACGTTGCCCATGAAAACCGAGGACCCCTACCCGTTCTCCTACACCGGAACGCCCGAGGAGTCGGAGGCGACGCGGCGTGCTATTTTCGCGCAACCGCTCACCGTGTTGCTCGGCGAGGCGGACACCGACCCGAACGACCCGGATTTGTACCACTCGCCGGAAGCGGATAAACAGGGAACGACGCGGTTCGACCGCGGCAAATATTTTTACGCGATGGCGCGTCGCACGGCGGGGCAGGACGACATGCCGCTAAAATGGCGGATGACGACCGTTCCCGGCGTCGGGCACAGCAATGAGAAGATGGCACCCGCGGCAGCGCGGGCGTTGTTTGAGTGAGTACGCGGACGCCCCACGTTCCGACAGAGTATCGGATCGTTTCGTAGCGATAAGGAAGAAGTAAATGTACCGAATTTTGATGTGTGCGCCGGAGTATTTCGGCGTCGAGTATGTCATCAACCCCTGGATGGAGGGCAAGCTCGGAGGGGTCATCGGCGGCGCGGCGCGGGAACAATGGAACTATCTGCATGGCGTTTTGACCACGGTTCTGGGTGCCCAGACGGTGCTCGTTCCGCCGCAACCGGGCTTACCCGACATCGTATTCACGGCGAACGCCGCATCGGTCAAAAACGGCGTCGCGGTTCCGGCGCGGTTCCGGCACCCGGAAAGGCAGGGCGAGGAGCCGTTCTACCGGGCATCGCTCCGCGAAACGGGGCATGAAATCCGCGACCTGCCGGACGGCATCGCGTTCGAGGGCGCGGGCGACGCGTTGTTTTATGAGGGAGAAACACCGAAGCCGCTTCTGTTCGCCGCGCACGGCTTTCGCACCGATCCCGAGTCGCACCCGTTTCTCGCCGAAGCGTTCGACGCGGAGGTGATTTCGTTGCGCCTCGTAGACCCCCGCTTCTATCATCTGGATACCTGTTTCTGCCCACTCCCGGGCGGGTACGTCATCTGGTACCCGTCCGCGTTCGACTCCGAAAGCCAGGCGAAGGTGGCGGCGAGCGTCCCCGAAGAAAAGTTGTACGCGGTCCCCGACACGGACGCGACCGCATTCGCCTGTAACGCGGTCGGAGTCGGCGAGCACGTGGTCATGAACTCCGCGACGAGTACGCTCCGTGATCGCCTATCCGACTGGGGATTCACCACGCATCTGACGCCGCTTTCCGAGTTCATGAAGGCGGGTGGGTCCTCCAAATGTCTCACACTTCGCCTCTGGTAAAGCAGGGCTAGGAAACATTTTACTATGATAGTGCCAGATAGCAGCGAACTACTTTCCGCAACCGTGGGTGCGCGCATACAGCGTCTGCGTCTGAAGCAAAGCCTGTCGGTGCGCGATTTAGCGGACAAAGCCGGGGTGGACAAAAATACGATCCTGCGCGTCGAAAAAGGCTTGACCGTGTCGGGGCGTACTCTCGACCGCGTCTGCCGAGCGCTGGACGTGTACGTATCACGCCTTCTCCTGCCGGAACCCGAGGAAGGGGAAGCGGTGGTTCTGCACCGCCGCACCGCCGAAGTCTGGTGGCCCTATCCGGGCATGGGCGACCCGTTTCCCGGCGATGAATCCGACACGGGCGTTCCCCCGTCGCTAGGTAGCAGTTCGGCAACGGCCAACGACGCAAGCCCGCACCCGATGCCGAAGGTGGAGTCGCAAACAACGCCGCGCGGTTATGTGGCATCCCTCGCGTGCCGGATGCCACGCGGGAAGATGCGTTCGTCGCTTCTGCGTCTCTGGGACGAGACCACGCCGAACGCGCATCCGGGGGAAGAGTTCGTTTTCTGCCTTTCGGGGAAAGCCTGCCTGACGGTCGCGGGTCGTCCTTACTTGCTGGATCAGGGGGATGCGGCGACGTTTTACTGCGCGGAGCGACATACCTACGCGCCCGCGCCGGACGCGCCGGAGAGTTCCCTTCCGATCCTGCTTTTGACCGTCTGGCATGACTCGCAAGAATGAGTAATTTTTCTGCGAACTTTTTTTTTCGGTCCATGTTACAAGTAGCATACGGGACGTGGCGAACCAGATTCATCGAGAACGGTTGCGATCCGAAACGCTCGTATTCAGTGCGGCGACAACGCATTGACTGTTAGCACAACTTTAGTAAAGGTTTACACGGTACTTTTCGGGAGAGACGGGATCGGTCGGGCAGCAAATTGCGACCGGTTCCGTTTCGCTTTATAGGCAAAGGAAAACGCGCCGGGCGATTAGATCGCTCGGCGCGTTTATTTGTCGTTTCTTCGACGGTCATCAGGAGAATCGGTGGCATAGCCATCTCATGGGTCCCCTTTTCTTTATGCCACCAGCGCGGTCGTTTTCCCGCTTCCGACGGGAATACTTTCCGGCATTCCCGCCAGTTCGGAGTACGCCTGACGAATGCCACGTACGTGGTACGCGACGTTCGCCGAGGTGCAACCGAGCGAATCCCCGATCTGCCGCCACGTGAAGCCGTCCAGGAGTCCGTGCAGGATCTCTTTTTGCTTCGCGTTCAAGCGGCTCTCCAGATCATCGATCAACATCCGGGTTTCCACGTCTCCCGATATCGGAGCGCGGTTCATCGCCGTCCCGAACGAGTTTTCGGCGATCTCGGGCGTTTCCACCACCAAATCGTCGAGCGTCTCGTGCGAACGCCGCTTGTTCCACCGAATGTGATCCAGGATCTGCCATCGGGCATGCTTCAATAAGTACTGCGTCGGCGTACCGATGGTCAAATCGATGCCGGGCAACGCCTCGAATACTGCGACCCAGGCCTCCTGCAACAGGTCGGCGGCGTCCATGCCGGTCCGTGCCGCGTAGTATCCCGCGAGCGATTCCAGGCGAGGCCGCAACGCCTGCCGCAATTGATCTTGCGCAACAGGGTCGCCCCGTCGTGCGCGAATAAGTAAAGCGTTCATCAGTTATCCACTCTCCCAGTGTTGTCAGGAGCGGAAAACAAACATTCTATCGGCGTGCGGCGGTTAACCGGGTCGGCATAACAGTCGCGGGGACATACTGCCCCTCGAGCGTACACACTGTTCCCGTATTTCGCGTCGGACCGGTTGCGTTGAGTGTAGACAGGCGAACGGAGAAACCTCCTATTCTGCCTATCCGTGCTCCGGAAACAGTCTGCCCCCTTTGCACAAGAAGGCGGTCTGATTCCGGTGAAACCGGACCGGGAAAATCGGCAGTGCCGATTTGTCCCTGGCGAACGCACACTAAAATGATATGGGTTTGTTTTTGCTCTGTTGTTCTCGAACCGGGAAAAAGCGAGTCGGGTCCTGTGCTAGAAAACCCGCGGCGTCTTTTCCGGCGCGAATGAAATTCGGTTGTAGTGATAGGTGACTGTTTTCCGGTGCCGAAAGCCAAGAAGCCCTGGTACACCTGAAAATGGTCGCGGAAGTGTCGCTTGCTGATACGCAGACGCCTTCCGTCCTACGCCGACTCAGTTCGCGCCTTTATCCGGTTGTGTGTTGTTTGCGAAACGAAAAAGAACGGTGCCTTCTTTAAGGGCATTCGCTCTGCGCTGCGCGTCGGTGCCGTCGTCCTAGCCTTGTAATAGCTGGCAACCGTAAGGATACGAGTTGCTTCGCTTGGCTATAAACGACGCGCTACGACGTGCGGTCGCGCCCATTGCGCTGGCTTCCTGGTGGCTACCACGGACGATTCGTCCGCCATCATTACCGCGAAGCGACATACCTGGGTTTGGCAGATATGCGACGCTTCCGGTACCTCCGGCAATGGTGCCTGTCGGGTTGCCGCGCGTTTTGCCGGTTAGCGGGTTCATCAGGTTGACTGATGTGTCGCCACCGAGCATCACGCTCGCAACGGTTCCGGTCAGTTCTCTGACCGTGGTCCCGGCTGTTCCGAGACCCTGTTTCGCTCGTACACACTCCGAGGCGGAGAGTGGCGAGGCGGGGTAAAGCCCTTGCGGGCATTTACCGCCGAGGGAAAGGATACTTCCCCCCGTGAAGGCGACGGCGTACAGTGCGGGTTCCGAAAGATTCGCTTGCGGCAGCATGGTGCTGTTATGCCAAAAGTGAAACATGGAATGTTCCTTTCTGTACGAACGTCTGAGACGCGAACGATGATGGATTTGCCTGGTTGCTACAAACGCAGCTCCCGGCAGACACTCCGACAGGTCGGAGCGCAAATCGCGCCTTCAAGCACAGTATAACGTAAGGTTCGTTGTTTGCTAAAGGAAAGTCGAAAAGTTTTTTAGAAAGTTTTCTCGGGGCTGAAAAGACAAAACCCGTCGGGCTGTCCGGCGGGTTTCTTACTACCTAACATCTCTGACAGATTGCTTTATCTGTCCTACCCGGACGGGGCCAACGCATCGTTGGCCCCGTCCGGGTAGGACAACAGAAAACGAGGCGGGGCTATACTGCGTCCCTATTTTTCGTCGTAGATGACCTTCGCCAGCACGTCGCCGACCGAGCGCAAAGAGTCGGGGGAACACTGCGCCACCGTATCGTCCAGCGTGTGCCAGGGACCGTAATCGAAGTCGATCAAGTCGATCGCTTTGATACCCACGGCTTGAAGAGGGATATGATCGTCCGAGATCGCGTACTTTACCGTGTTCTGGAAGCTAGACATATTGAGCGAGGACGCCGCATTCCAGACCTTGTCGTTGATTTCCGGGGCGAAACTCTCGCTCGACTGCTCCCGATAGATCTGCAGACTTTTGTCGCCGATCATATCGATCAGGATCGCGTACGTCGGTTTCGGGAGGGGCAAGGATTTCGCCCACGCCTTCGCCCCGAGATACATCTCCGCTTCACCCGGACCGTAATCCTCGCCGTCGAAAAACACGATCTGCACCCCGCAGGTCGGCGGCTTCGCTTTCAGCAACCGCGCCATCTCCAGCAACACCGCCACACCGCTCGCGCCATCGTTCGCGCCGGGGATCGCCTGCTTCTGCTTCGCCGGGTCGATCTCCTCGTCGGCGGTCGGGCGCGTGTCGTAGTGTGCACAGAGCAAAACCTGCGTCTTCGCGTCCGGGTTGATGTGCGCGTAAACGTTGCTCATCGCCAGCGTCTTGTCACCCGGCTTCGCCGTGAAATCCTGTTTCTTCGCCGGAACGCCTGCCGCCTCGGTCAGCGTTTTTGCCAGCCAGTCGCGCATCTTCGGATAGCCCTCCGAGCCGGAATAACGCGGTCCGAAATTCACCTGCGTTTGCAGGTCGGCGAAAGAGCGCGTTTTATCAAAGCCGGAGGGCGCCGCCACCGCGGGGGACGCCGATGGCGCGGCACTCGCTACCGGCGGCGCGGGAAGACTCGCGCTCCCCCCGGCTGCGTTGGAGCAACCGCCGAGAAGAACCGCCGACGCCGCGAGCAAGGTACACAACGTTTTTGACAACAACATGGTTTCTATTATACGGTGCGCGACGTCGTTTTGTCGGCAATGAATGAAAAGGAAATCAGCGGGCGCCCACGCCCACACCGCGTTTGAGCCGCTTATTCCCCATCACGAAGACCCAACATCCCAAACCCAGTCCCATCAGGAGCCATGTTCCCGGCTCCGGTGCGGCGACGGAATCATTGGATTTAGTCGCCTTATTAGACTTCCGCTTGGCATCTTCGGTGCCGTCGTCGAGTCCGTGTTTTTTGTAGTCCTCGCGGCTTTCCAGCACCACCGCACCGGAAAGAGGCGTTACCAGTCGCAACCCTGCCGCCGTCCGTGCCGCGTCTAGCGCCTCCGGTCCGAAGTTGTTGTACCGGTACCACACCGCGAGCGCGTCGTGGTTGGCACGTAGCCGCCGGGTGTTTAGTGTCGGGTGCGGGGTATCCGGCGTCGGGAAATCATTGCCGCGCACCAGTGATTCCACCGTCGCCTGGATAGCGCCCGCGGCATTCGGGTACAGGGCGACGCTGTTGGTGCGGGCATTTTGTTGCATTGCGAGGCGGTCGCCGATGGTGTCATGAGCATCTGGTCTTAGAAGTAACGACACGAAACGCGGGCGACTTTCCGGGGTTTGCGACAGGGCTTTGACTTCCCCGACAAGCGGCGCGGGGTCGCTGACCGAATCCGGGGTGCCGGCGTGGAGATAAAGCAGGATAGTGTTCGCGCCGAGTTCGGATCGCACCTTTTTCCGCAACGTCGGCACGTTATCCTGTCCGGCTTCGAAGTGTAACAGACCGTTCATCTCGCTTTGCACCGCACGGTTCGTCGCGGTGTAGCGCACGGTGCTTCCGTCCGGTAACGTTTCCAAAGCCTCGCGTAGCGCGCTCTGTTCCCGCGCCCCGAACACTTCGCGCATTCCTTCGGAGCCGTCCAGCGCGACGAGCAGGTTTACCGGCTTGCGCGCCGTTGCCTTCTCGCTCCAGGCGACACCTTTCGGCAGAATGAGCGGGAGTACGGGCGGCTTGCCGGTCGCGCTGTCGGTGACGGGGAGCGCGTCGGCGAGCCTGCCTGCGTTCGCGAAGTTAGTCCCGCCCCATGCCGGGAGGGCGTAGGTCAGCTTGCGGCGGTCGGAGGCGTCGGGCAGGAGTGGGAAGGTGACACCGAGTCGGATCTTCATCGTGCCCCGCGCCGGGATCGGGTAACACTGGACGAGCAACTTGCCCGGCACGGGCATCGTGACCAGGAGCGGGTCGCGGCGCTGCACCACGGCGACTTCCCGATATGCCCGGCGCACCGTGGCTTGCGGACCGAACGCCGCGGGTTTCTCGACGCCGTTTATCCAGAGCGACGCGTGATGGGCGACCGCGCCCGGCGGAAGCAGGATCTCGGCGCGGGCTTCATTCACGGT
>JACMMA010000548.1 GCA_014379275.1 Armatimonadota bacterium
CGTAGAAGCCCCCGGCACGTTTCGCCACCCGCGCCATCGCGGTCAGTTCGGCGACATCGGCGTACATTCCCGGCACGTATTCCAACCCCGACGATAGCCCGACCGCCCCGGCACCGAGCGCGGTTTCCAGTTCGCGCTCCATCCGGGCGAGTTCGCCCGCGTCGGGCAGTCGGTCGGCGAGTCCCAACACGCGCTTGCGTATCGTCCCGTGGCCCGCGAGCGTGGCAATGTTCGCGCCGATGCCCATATCCTCGACCCGCGTCAGAAACCCATCCAGGTGTGTCCAGTCGAGCGTGATGCCCGCCCGCAAAAGCCCCCGCTGTTCCAGCGTGAACTGCTCCCCGGCTTGCGCTAACCCGAGCGCGATACCACAGTTCCCGACAAGTTCCGTGGTCACGCCCTGCGCGACGGACGATTCCATCCCCGGCGACGATAGCAGGGTGAAATCCGAGTGGGTGTGGATGTCGATGAAGCCCGGCGCGACGAACTTGCCACGCACGTCCACAGTCTCGCCCGCGTCGGCACGGGACAGATCGCCGACCGCAACGACCGTGCCGCCGAGGATCCCGACATCGGCAGGGACGCCGTCCGCGCCGGACCCGTCGAAAACGGTCCCCCCGCGAAGCAGGTAATCGAAGCGGGGTAACGGGGGCGAAGAATCGGTAGGAGAAGGTGTGGCACGCATAGCGGATTATACCCCGCCCGCACGGGGACGCTCTGGTCTAATCGGCGGATTCATCCTGTCGGTCAGGCATTATGTTAACAGTGGGCGTAAACTCTGCCCCTACGTCCTTCCCCCCGTTTTCAAGGGAAGGATCGTCTCTGGTAGATTCTGGAACGTCCCCCGACCCTTCTAACATTATTCTCACCACACGCCGTCGCAACTCCTCAGGGGACAGGGCGAGTGCGGCGTGGTAATCTGTTTCCGACAGGTCAATCTCCAACATTGGCATAACGATCCTTCTCCCAAATTCATCACAGCCGTTGGCTCTCCCTTTCTTGGGCACTCATCCGGTGCCCAAGAAAGGGAGGTGAACCTAGTTCATCCGAACTGGTATGCCGCCCTGCGCCCCCGAACGCCATGCGGCTTCCGTCAGCTCAATCGTCCGCAGACCGTTGATCGGCGGCGCTGCGGGACCGGACTGCTCGCCGCGGATGGTACGGATCCAGTCCTCGTCGATGTTGCGTGACGGGGGAAGGTTCGCGCCGTCCAGCGTGGTGCGGCCGCCCTTCTCGTCCACCACTTCGAGTTTGCCGTTGCGGTAGAAGAACGCGCCCCGCTCACACCAGATCGTGATGTCTTCGTGCCAGCCGACCACGGTATCGCCGACCACGGTGATCGTTCCCTGCGCCCCGCTCGTGGTCGTGAACGTGACCGCGCTGTTTTGGTCCACCGGCGTGCCGCGATTGTCTATAAACGCCGAGACATTTGCCACGGTCAGCCCGGTGGTCCAGAGGATGATGTCTAACAGGTGCGACCCGGAATCGTTGAGCTGGCCGCCGCCCGATAGCTCCATCGTTTGGCGCCACGTCCCGGCGGTGCCTTTTTTCCAGGACTGCGCCTGCAACGCAGAAACGAACGTCACCGCGCCCATGTCGCCGGACGCGATCTTGTCGCGGATATACACGAATTGACCTTGCGCGTGCCGCTGATACGCGAGCGCGAACACCTTCGGGTATGTCTCGATTCGCGCCAGAAGCGCGTGGGCGTCCTCGACCTTGCACACGAACGGCTTCTCGCAGAGGATGTGCTTTTGCGCGTCCATCGCCGCGTTCGCCTGGTCGAAATGGAGCGTGTGCGGGGTGCAGATCTGTACCGCGTCCACGTCGTCACGGGCGAGCAGTTCCGCCTGGGTGCAGTCCGTTGCCTCCGCCAGTAGATCCGGGAATTGTTTCCGGCATCGCTCGATGGCTGCCGGGGCGATGTCGCAGAGTGCGGTCACGGACACGCCGGGGATGTGTTGCAGTTGGTTCAGGTGATGCCGGGCAATCCCGCCGCATCCGATAAAGCCGATTCGTACCGGCGTAGCGTCAGACATGTCTTTTGGCTCCTTCGCGAATCCGTAGATCCGATTGAAAACGTCTTCGTCCTACGGTTCGCCGCCGACATAGTAGAACTCCTGCCGAATCCTGCGGTTATTTCGAAAAAGAAAAGTGGGGTCAGGGCGCAACCGATGGAACGCCCAGAACAGGTCGTCCGTCCGTATCCCGCCGCCTGGTACAGTACGTGTCACTTCGAATTGCGAGCCGGCAGAGAACGCCTCCCGGCGGCAAGCGGAAATCCTGTCGGCTTTGCTTGCCGAGGCGGTACCGGCGCGTGTTGCTGTTTCCCGCGCCCTGGGGAACCGAGACAATCCGGTTAGATCGAGTCACGCTTCCATCCGCCGTACCAATAATGCACCTCATCCACTCGCCACTCGCCGCTTTCCCATTTCATCGCGTAGCGGTGCCTGTTCCAACTGCC
>JACMMA010000549.1 GCA_014379275.1 Armatimonadota bacterium
CGAGGTACGTTTCAACTCGGAATGGCTCGGCGCGATGGGGTTCGCCGACGTAGTGACACTGACCGCGAAAATGACCGTGGCGCAGGTGCTGACCCGCGAGGATTTCAAGAAACGCTGGGATGCCCGCGAGCCGATCTCGCTCCACGAACTGCTGTATCCGCTGGCGCAGGCGCAGGACTCGGTCGCCATCGAAGCCGACATCGAAATGGGCGGATCGGACCAGACGTTCAATATCCTCGCCGGGCGCGACTTGCAAACCGCCATCGGGCAGGACCCGCAGATCGGCTTGTTCATGCCGCTCCTGGTCGGTCTGGACGGACAAAAGAAGATGTCGAAGTCGCTCGGCAACTACGTCGGTATCCGCGAGGCACCGCTCGACCAGTACAGCAAGATCCTGAGCCTCGCCGACGAGCAGATGCGGACCTACTTCTTGCTTTGCACCGACGTGCCGGAAAACGAGTTCGACGCGCTTCTCGCTTCCGCCACAAACCCGATGGACGCCAAGCACCGTCTTGCCACGGAGATCGTCGCCATTTATCACGGACGGGACGCTGCGGACGCTGCGTCGGCGGAATGGAAGCGCATCCATAGCAAAGGTGAGTTCCCCGCCGACGCCCCGGAAGTCACCGTGACG
Organism: Armatimonadota bacterium; assembly: GCA_014379275.1. Taxonomy (GTDB): domain Bacteria; phylum Armatimonadota; class Armatimonadia; order Armatimonadales; family Armatimonadaceae; genus JACMIU01. The sequence goes on from JACMMA010000549.1 coordinate 635, forward strand.
GAAAAACCCATCGGCATCCTCGCCCTGCTTGAACTATGCGGCGTCGGCGCATCGAACGGCGAGCGGCGACGGCTCGTCGAGCAGGGCGGCGTTTCCGTCAACGGTGTGAAAGTGGAAGACGCCAAAGCATCGGTCACGGTCGCGGACGGCGACGAGTTCAAGGCGGGCAAGAAAAACTTCGCGCGGCTACGGTTGCGGCAATAACAAATCATCTACGGTCAGCGTCAGGTTCGGCGCGGCAACCAACGTCACGCTGTCGCCTGGTACGCGTGTGTCACGCTGGTATTCGCCGGACGCGGTGAGCCGGTGATCATACACGACGCGTCCGTTGATGTCGATCACGAGGTATTGCGACACCCCGGCGCGGGCGTAAACACCGGATTTCGTCACTAGATCGTAGTCAAGCGTCGTGTCCGACACCTCGATTAGCAACAAGATGTCCTCGGGGTACGGTTCCTTCGTCGTTATCTGTGTACCGGGTTTATTGAGCAGTGTCACGTCCGGTTCGGGGCGCACAAGAGCCGTTTCATCCGGTGCAACCGTGATGCTTGTCTGCGATACAGCGCAGTAAACCCCAAAATGTCCTTGCATCCAGGCGAAGGCGCGGCTGACGGTCAATGCATGCGGCAGATGTTGTCCCATTTTGCGGATGATCACTCCGTTCATCAGTTCGTAGCGGTAGTTCAGAAACCCGGCGGCTTCTAATCTGTCGCAGTCGGCGCGTGTCCAGCGCACCGCGAACTCCATTTCCGGCGGCGCGGGCGATAAGGCGGTCGTGGTCATGGCTTCGGTTCTCCTATCGGTATTCTATCGCGGGTAGGAACGGGGCATACCAGCGCGGAGCGGGGCGAGATCGCGCACCCGCTTGTCGCGCAGGCAGAATCTTCGCCAATGCATCACTCCGATTATCCCCGCGAGAAACGTCGACTCGCCGCCGCGTAGGTGACTTGAATATCGCAGTCGTGGGCATCGTCGCGCGGCGCAAACGCTAACGGGTCGCCAGATGCGCGGGAACGCCCTCGTTGGTGAGCGTCACGGGGGCGATGGTGCCGTCCTCGCGGAAGCGAAGACGGTCTACGCACACGACGCGATGGTTGCCGTTCGTTTCTGTGAGCGGACGGCGGTGATAGCAGATCACCCAGTCATCGTCCGTGCCAGGAAGCTTCAGCACGGAATGGTGCCCCGCTCCGTTCGCGACTTCGGGGTTGTTTTCCAGTATTTTGCCACCGTATTCGAACGGTCCATACGGGCTGTCGGAAACGCCGTACGCAGCAAGGTACGAATGATCCGTCCAGCCGCCCTCGCTCCACATCAGATGGTATTTCCCGCGCCGCTTGATCATGAACGGTCCCTCGACATACCCCGGCGACGGCGTGATGTCGCGAAACGCGCGGTTAAACGCGCACATTGTCGGGGTCAGCGGCGCGACGACGCAAACGCCGTGCCCGCCGAAATACAGGTACGCCTTGCCGTCATCGTCCACGAAACAGTGCGCGTCGATCGCCTGCGCCCCGTGCGGGTAGCCGGAAACAAGCGGTATGCCGATGGCATCCCGGAACGGTCCCGTAGGCGTGTCCGAAGCGGCGACGCCGATCCCCGCGCCGTCGCCCGCCGAAAAGTACAGGTAGTATTTGCCGTTCCGCTCGGCGCACGACGGTGCCCACGCGGCATAATTGGTGGACCACGGAACATCGCGGAAGTCGAGAATGACGCCTTCGTTGCGCCAATCCGTTAGATCGTCCGACGACCAGCATTCATACGATGTTTGCTCGGCGAACGGGCGGGATGTGGTGGGGTAGATATAGTAGCGACCGGCGAAGCAATGGATCTCCGGGTCGGCATACCATCCCGGAAACACAGGGTTGCCACTATGACGCGGCGTGAGGATCGGTTTCATTTGTGCGCGTTCTATTCGCCATACCCACGACCCGTTCCTTTCGTCGGTGTCGTCCGCGAAGAACGAAAAAAACGACACCGACGAAAGGAAAGTGGGAACAATCGCAGAACGGTTTGTATATCGCAAGAAGAAATACACTCACGACAAACAGGCTGGGAATACGGAAACAACGAACATGGCATATGACAACAAAGTCGCCCTCATCACGGGCGCGAACAAAGGACTGGGACTCGAAATCGCCCGGCAATTAGGTAAACAGGGCGTCACCGTAGTGCTTTCGGCGCGGGACGCCGCGAAGGGTGAACCGGCAGTCGCGATACTCAAAAGCGAGGGTATCGACGCGCATTTTGTGAAACTCGAAGTCACGGAAGAAGCGGACGTAGACGCGCTTCCCGGCTACTTCGGGGAAAAGTTCGGACGACTGGACATCCTCGTCAATAACGCCGGGGTCGAGCGCGACCGGGGCGGTATCACCCGCGAGGGCTTCCGCGAAACCTACGAGACCAACGTCATCGCGCCGTACTTCGTCACGCAGGCGTTGCTCCCTTTACTCAAAGCCGCACCCGCGGGGCGTATCGTCAACCATTCCAGCATCCTGGGTTCGCTGACGGTGATCGGTGCGCCGGATCAAGTCGCGGCGGAATGGCTCGGCGCGGCGTACTCTTCGTCGAAAGCCGCGCTCAACATGCTGACCGTCATTCAGATGCGCCAACTGGCAGGAACGAACGTCAAGGTGAACGCCGCGCACCCCGGTTGGGTCAAGACCGACCTCGGCGGCGACGGCGCACAACTCGAAGTCACGGACGGCGCGAAAACAGCGGTCGAACTCGCGCTTCTGCCCGAAGACGGACCAACCGGCGGGTATTTCCACGGCGGCGAAACGTTGCCCTGGTAGCCGCGTGGGCGTCCGTGGCGGTAAAACAAATCCATGCAGACGCAAGCCTTGTTAGAACAGTTGCCGAACCGCCAGTTCCGCGTCACCGGGAGCGGGCGGTTCGCCGTGTCCGCCGAGGGCGCGACCGAGGAGGAAGCCGTCGCCAATTTCCGCCACGCCGCCGTCCACGCGGTGAAACAGGCGCGGCTGATCACCGTGGATATCCCGCTGGAATCCGGTAACGGCAGTCACCCGACGGAACAGCCGGGCGGGACGGGCGACGCCTTCGTCAGTCGTCTCGGGCGTGGCGCGAAGATCTCCGAGGACGACTGGCAGTCCTACCAGGAGGCACTTCGGCACGTGAAGGAAGAAGATAATGCCCGTGTCACCGACGACTGATCCGGCGCGGAGGGCGATCATCGACACGGACACGTTTTCCTCGCTATTCCGCAATGATGCGAATGCAGAACGCATTCGGGTGCGCATGATTAGGCAGACCGCGGGCACAATATTCTTGACCGAAATCACCGCCGAGGAAACGCGTGGCAAATGGGGCGGCGGCTACGCGTTGCTGGTCGGACTGATTCAAGAGTTGGCGCAATATCCGTTCCTGCCGTACGACGACGCGGCGGACCGGATCTACCGCTCGTTCTCTGCCGCCGTGAAGCGGACCGGGAGTGCAGACTGCAAGATCGCGGCGGTGGCGCAGGCGCACGATGCGGTCGTAGTCACGCGCAACGTCCGACGTTACGCTTCCGTTCCTGGTACTCTTTTCGAGGACTGGACTACGCCGGTTTATTCCCCGACGTAGTCCAGCACCTCACCGAACGGGCGGCTTTCGAGCGTGCCGAACAGTTGATGTCGGGTGAGTTTCGCCTTGGTCAGCGCGGGCGACGATAGCCCGCACAGGAACCGCGCGAGCTGCCGCGCGGTTCCGAGAGCCTCCGGATATTCCGATTGCACATTCGAGACTTCTAGAAGTAGGGAGTCACCGATCGGTGGTAGCTCGGTCGCACTCGGGAGTACCTGCTTTTTACCGGTCAGGCAGAACGTGCAATGGCCGCACGGTCCGGTCCGCTTTTCCCCGAAGTAACCCACCAATTCGTTGACCTGACAGCCTTCGTACGTCACCAATTCCAGCACTTGGCGCAGGCGCGTTATTTCCGATTCCTCGCGTTTCACGAACCGCTCCATCAGGTCGTCGGTGATCACGGAAGCGTTCTCTTCGGGGCGCAGTCGGGTGAAGACCTGACGCGTGTCGCTCGCCCTCGCCTCGACGTAGCCACGCTCTTGCATCACATCGATCGCCCGCGTGATGCGTTTGCGCTCGACACCCAGCGATTCCGCGGCGTCGTCCGGGCTGAGAGAATACCAGGTGCGACCGAACTTCGCCGCGTCGAAGATGTTGCCCACCAGTTCGCCCGCTGGACCAGGGAATGCCGCGACGATTGTTTCGGTCGTATGCGGCGCGTGGATACGAAACTCGTAACCCGCGTAGAATGGCGTCCCTTGCTTCAAAACCCCCATCAGTTCGAGGTACGTCATCACAGTTTTCATCACCAGAAGGCGGATGTCGAACTGGAGCGATAGTTCGTGCAGTGCGACGTCGAAGCGCGTTCCACGCGTCAGAAGGTCGGAAATCAGGGCCAGTATCGCCGGGTACGTCGGCGTGTCGCCGTACGCGAAGTTTTGCAGTGTCGGGACGTCGTCCGGGCAGGCTAACAACTCCACGGTGGACGGTTCCCCGTCGCGCCCCGCCCGCCCGATCTCCTGGGAGTAGGCTTCGAGCGAATGCGGTAGGTTATAGTGGTAGACGTAGCGGACGTTCGACTTGTCGATGCCCATACCGAACGCGATGGTGGCGGCGACGATGCCGGTTTGCGATGCCATGAAGAAATCCTGTACCCCCGCCCGCGTCTCGTTATCCATTCCCGCGTGATACGCCCACGCCGGGAAACCGTTGTCGGAAAGATATTTCGCGATACGCTCCGCCGTTTTCTGAAGTGTCACGTAAACAATCGTCGGACCCTGTTTGCGCTTCTGGAGGCGGGAAAGGAGCAGTTCGTCGCGGCGATAGGCGGGGACGGGCGTGGTCGCCATGCGCAGATTCGGGCGGTAAAAACCGGTGATAACGGTGTCGTCCGGCGCGATGCCGAACGCTTTGCGGACATCCTCCGCGACCGATGGCGTGGCGGTCGCGGTCAGCGCGAGGGCGCGTTCAACGTTCAGGGAGCGGGCGGTTTCGGCGAGTTTCAGATAGTCGGGGCGGAAGTTATGCCCCCACTCCGATATACAGTGCGCCTCGTCCACGGCAAAAAGCGAGATATGCACCCGCGACAGTAGCGACAAAAACCGCTCGTTATTGAATCGCTCCGGCGAGACGTAAAGCAGTTTCAGCGTTCCGGCGAGCATCCCCGACTCCACGGCTTTGGTTTCGTCGAGCGTCAGCGACGAGTCGAGACGTGCCGCCGCGATGTTGTGCCGCTGGAGGAAGTCGATCTGGTCCTTCATCAAGGCAATCAGCGGCGACACGACTAGAGTCACCCCGTCGAACGCCAGTGCGGGCAGTTGATAACAGAGTGATTTCCCGCCCCCGGTCGGAAACACAGCGAGTGCGGAACGCCCGGCGAGGAGCGAGCGGATCACGCGCTCCTGCCCCCCTTTGAACTCCCGCCAGCCGAAATGCTGTTCTAAAAGGTCGAGCGGTTCGACGGCGATGGGTGGGGGCGTAGACATGGTGTTATTGTAGCACAGGGACGGCAACGAACACTTCGGGGGTTTCGGTGGGTCAGCCCCCCCGCGAAAAATTAATCCGGCAGATTTTACAAAACCACTTGACTTAGTGTATAAAATACATTATAAAATAAGTATTCGTTAAACACGATCACAAAACATGACATCACTACACAGGAGACGAAATCAATGAGAGTTGAAGGGCTGATAATTGATCCCCAGGTAGATTTCTGCGACGGTCCGAAAGGCACGCTCTTTGTCGCGGGAGCGGATGACGACACCCGCAGACTCGCCGCAATGGTCCGCCGACTCGGGAAGCGCGTGGATGATTACCATGTGACCCTCGACAGCCACCGTATTGTGGATGTCGCGCACCCGATCTTCTGGAAGGACAGCGCGGGCAAAAA
>JACMMA010000550.1 GCA_014379275.1 Armatimonadota bacterium
ACCGGCGGATTCGCGGGAAAGAACCGACACCCAACCACCAAACCAGGAACGAGCACCGCAGGTCCAACGATCCAACGTAAGGTTGGCCCCGTCCGGGAGGGACAAAAGAAAAGAAAAACGCAAAAGAAGTTCCGTGTTGGAGAAAGCGTTCGCAGTGTCGTTTTAACCTAAGTTTGGAGACGATCGATTCATGAATGTAACTTTGCCTGACGACTGGAAAATCGCGCTGTCCGCCGAAACGGAAAAGCCCTATTTCGCCGAACTCGCCGCGTTCGTGGATGCCCAGCGTGCCGCGCATACGGTGTTTCCGCCCGAGGACGAGGTCTTCAGTGCGCTAAAACTAACGCCTCTCCAAACCGTCAAAGTCTTTATTCTCGGGCAGGACCCGTACCACGACGATAACCAGGCGCACGGGCTGGCATTTTCGGTTCGACCGGGGATCAAGCCGCCGCCATCGCTCCGCAATATGGTGAAGGAGCTTAAGGACGACCTCGGCGTCGAAGCGGCGAAAGATAACGGTTATCTGGTACCTTGGGCAGAGCAGGGGGTGTTGCTACTCAACACCGTACTGACGGTACGGGCGCACGAGCCGGCATCGCACAAAGGACAGGGCTGGGAAGCATTCACCGACGCAGTCATTCGCACGGTGTCGGAAAAGACCGATCGGGTTGTTTTCGTTCTGTGGGGGGCGCATGCCCAGAAGAAACGCGCCTTGATTGACGAATCACGTCACACCATTATTGTGTCCGCGCATCCGTCACCGCTATCCGCGAAAGCGGGTTTCTTCGGAAGTAAACCGTACAGCAAGATTAACACGGCACTGGAATCCGCCGGAAAGTCCCCGGTGAACTGGCAACTCTAGAAAAATTGGTGCAACCTTGCCGATGCTAATCCGTCGGTTAAAGCACCAATGATTAATAATCCACCCTCGCCGGACTTACCGCTTCCCTCGGCGTTGCCCACAACGCGCCCGGACGACGCATTCCGGCACGGCTTTTATTTCACACTCGGCACGGCGACGATAGCCCTGCTTATCTTTCTTAGCTGGAAAGTATTAGACGCAGTGCTGGCAATTGCCGCGCCGTTTATCGGTGCGGTGATACTTTCCTTGCTTCTGGAACCGCTGGTGCGCTGGGTGCAAGTTCGCGTGACGGGCGGACATCGCATGCGGTCGGTTGGGGCGGTTTTCGTCGTTTTCCTGTCGATTCTTGCGGGAATATTTGCGTTCGCGGGACCGCCTCTGGTCACACAATCGCAACGTTTGATTCGCTTTTTTACGCCCGTCACTTACACTATTACTCGCTCTGTTAGCGAGAAGGACCGATTCGTCACCGTCGCCGACGGCATCGCCGACACTGCCTTCACGATTAAAAACCTGGTCAACAATGCCGACTACCAATTTATCGTTTACGCGGTGAATGCCGACGGGGAGAAGTTCGCCTCGCCGGTTGCCGCCACGAAGCCCCGTGCCGACGCGGATATGGCGGAACCGCCACCGGCGCGCACGGAACAAAAAGAAGTAAATAGTTCGACCCCGATCACGAATGTCACGATCCCGCCGGGGTCGCCACAAAGCCTCTCCGCCCGTCCAGGCGACGGGTCGGTACGTCTGATGTGGCAGCCACCCGCCGAAGGGCGGTCCGGCTTTGATGTGCTGCGTGACAACATCGATAAATGGCTCGCCAGTCACCGCAAAATCGGTCCCGTCGCTTTGCCGAAGGACCTCGATGCCGTGACCGCACAGTACAGCGACCAGGTATCTCAGTCCCTCCAACTGTCTGCATCCCGACTGACGACGTTTGTTGCGTCGTCGCTAGGCGGGCTGATCAATGTGATTCTGGTCCCGATAATCGCGATATTTATTCTCGCTGACATCGACAAACTACGCGCACGAACCTATATGCTCTTGCCGGACGGCGTCCGGAAATTCGCGCAAACCACCGTCCGCGACATAGAGGATGTGTTCGGCAGATATTTACGCGGGCTTTTCATCATCTGCTCTATGTTCGGCGGTTCGTGCATGGTGTTTCTTTTCGTGGCGAGTCTCTGGTTGCCGGGTTTACGCGACTATGTTTTATTGCTCGGGGTTCTGGCAGGGGTGCTATACACCGTTCCGTACATCGGGGCGATTTCGACAGTCGCGTTAACCGCGATTGCCGCGCTCTCGACGGGTGGCGGTCCTATGGGTGCGCTCGTTGCCGCGGGCGGGGTGTTGTTCCTGAACCAATTTTTCGATTATGTGGTGATGCCGAAAGTCGTCGGGGAAACGTCCGGGATCCACCCGCTGATGGCGATGTTCGCGCTGTTCCTGGGGGGGCACTTATTCGGACTGTGGGGGCTTTTGCTCGCCGTACCGATCGCCGCCAGCCTGCAAGGAGTGCTGTTTCGCCTGTACCCGCAACTCGCCGCACCGACGCCGATTGCCCTGTTGCTACCCGAACGTAGGCCGTCAGAAGAGGACACCGTGCCTCCACCCGACAAGGAAAAACCTAAGGCTTAAATGGGCGCGTTATTGCGCCGCGAATCGTTTCTGGCGTGCATCATGATGCGGCTGATATATTCCGCCTTGCCGTCGGTGTATGCCTCGCGGTCGTTCCGGAACGTTTCGGCGAGACTTTTTTTGAGAACGGCGTATGCGGCGGCTTCGTCGGGGTGGGTGCGCAGGTAGTCACGGAACAGGAGTTGCTCCCAGATCGTGCTGTGCGGCTCAACGATGTGGAGGTGGTGTGTCCGAGGCCCGTTCGGCGGCAGTCCCTTCACGGCGTATAGTTTCGCCGGGTTTGGATCATCGCGCCAGTACGAGTACCCGAGAGTTTCTATCGCCGGAATCAGATGACGCCGCGCTTCATCGAGGGAGCGGACACCGATAAGAATATCAATGATCGGCTTCGCGACAAGCCCCGGCACCGATGTGGAACCAAAATGCTCCATCCGAACGATCAAATCGGGGGGCGAAATCGACTGCAGAAGCCGAACTTCCGCCGCGAATAAGGAAGGGTACCGCGGGTCATACGGGAGCAGGATGATTTCGTCCATGCCCCGTATTTTATCGTGAAGCCCGCACTAACGCGGCGGGGGAGCGCAGGAGCCGTTTTCCTCCAGAATAGGCAACAGAAAAGTTTGACGAGCCTCTATCGGTTCGCCGCGCAACATACGGCCGAGCAGGCGCCCCGCTTCGGTCGCCACTTCGTGCTGACGCGTGTTAATGAACGACAGACGCGGGCTGACGCGGCGCATAAAACGGGCGTTCAAACAGGTCAAAACGGATACCTGATCGGGTACCGCGATGCCGAGTTCGGCGAGCGCCCGTAGTACGCCGAGAGCCGCCATTTCGTCCGCGGCGAAGATCGCGGTCGGCGGGTCCGCCTCACGCATCACGCGGCGAGTCAGGTTATACATGTCGTCTTCTTTGTAGACGATATCCTCGTAGCGGACGGTCTCGCCCAGATCGAACTCGACCGACGCCGCGCAAAACCCCTCGTGCCGCTTGAAGCCCGACATAAACGTTCGCCCGATGTTATGAAAAAGAATCCGCCGATGCCCGAGGCGACGCAAAAATTCCATCGCCTTATATCCGACCGCGAAGTTGTCCATCCCGATAGCCGGAACCCCACTTATCGGGGCAGAACCGCGGATCAGGAACGGCATCCCGAGGTCGCGGAGCAAGCCGGGGCGCACATCATCCACCATCATGTCAGTGACGATCACAGCGTCGCAGGTACGGGCACGGGCGAGCATTTCCAGGGTAGGGACGGGGTCTTCGTTGGTCTGCACCAGCATCAGATGCAAGCCCCAATCATTGAGCGTGAAGGTGAGTGCGCCGACAATTTCGTGGTAGTGGGGGGGAAGGTCGCACGTCGAGTCAAGGCGGACGGAAAGCGCGACGGCGTCGGTCTTCCCTTTGGCAAGGCTTTGCGCAGCGCGGTTGGGCTGGTAATTCATTTCGCGGGCGACTTCGCGGATCAGGTCTTGTTTGGCCCGCCCGACACTCCGCCCTTCACGCATCCGACCATTGAGTACGCGGGAAACTTCGGAACGTGACACCCCAACTCGCGTGGCAATATCCTCCAAACGGGCTACCCGCCCGGTCTCACTATTGGCAATTATGACGCCCCGGTCTGCTGATAATCGTTCTACGCTCACGTATTTGTCTCCACTGACACACTGATATGATAGCAATTTTAGCGAATTCACCCAACCGTGTGGGTGACAGTATTCAGTAGGGCATTGTAGCCTCACAACCTCTTACTGTCAATAGATGACGCAAAAATCTTCGTGGATTGAGGGTCGGAAACGGCAATAGAAAATTTTTTGGGTAAACTCTTGACGATATGGCGAAACAGTTGTATATTGGATTCACCAAACCCCCAACCGATTGGGGCATCGGAGGCGTAGAAGCCCAAAGTGCGGTGTTAAGCACACTTTATCGAATCTGCGTCTTCGTGTATAATCTGGAAGGACATTTAAAACCGTGAATTTGTTTACTGCCCGGCGTGGACGCCAAGCCTTTACATTGATCGAACTCCTTGTCGTGATAGCCATCATCGCTATCCTCGCTGCGATCCTTTTTCCCGTCTTCGCCCAAGCCCGGGAAAAAGCAAGACAAACCTCATGCCTGTCGAACAGCAAGCAGTTTGGATTGGGCATGATGATGTACGCACAAGATTACGACCAAACTCTTCCCCAGTATTTGTGGCCTGAGTCCTATATCATCGGCGCGCGAATCAACCCGTACATCAAGTCCAGAGGGATTTTCAAGTGTCCTTCCTCATCCTTCGACCAAGGCACAATGCAAGCAAAGCAAGGTGACAATGGGTCTGGCGATTACATCACTGACCCCAACAAGGATTCGGTAGGATTAGGCGCCTCGACCTTGGGACGTCCACAGTATTACAGCGACATTTATCCTGCGATGGATTTTTACACGAACCCCTCCCTTTATCACTGGGAGAATACTGGTCTACCGTCCGGCAACTGGGTAACGGTCGGTGAGCCATTCGACTGGGATCAGATCACGAGTGCAGCGAAATGCGTGATGATGATCGAGTTTCCCCCCGCCGGAGACTTCATCTGGCCTTACCAGAAAATGTGGGGCAACAATTTCAAGGGGCGCCATAACAACGGTTCTAACGCCATATTTATGGACGGTCACGCCAAGTGGAATCAGTTCCAGAAGTTGTATCCCCACAATTCTGAAGATTCGGCCTTCGATGATGAGTGGAATTTGTGGGGCTTGAAGTTCGGAAATCCGTCCGTACAGTAGTCCGAAATGACGGACCAATGTTTCCGTTAAGCATCGAGAGTGCAGGGGTAGGAACACAAAACTGTGTTCCTACCCCTGCATCTTTTTTGTTTACTGAACTACCCGAGGACCGGGAGCGTTCATGTCAGGTCTGCTTGCCGGATCAACACCCGGGGGAACCCCATTTTTCGAAGGAGCATTAGGGTTCGTAGGTGTTGTTTGGGTCGGACTCGGCTGAGTTTGAGTCGTAGCAGAACCGGGAGCAGGCGTCGAACCGGCTTCAGGTTTCGCACTACAACCGGACATTAAAGAGATAAATATCAGGGCAACCCCGATTTTTAGTAGATAGTAATTACTTGCCATTCGTATAGCCTTTCTTGAAGAACGTTTTAGTTTCATTATCAAGCATCACCCAATCGATTGGGTAGTTCGTTTTGCTCTGGAGAGCCAGTCGTGATTCTTTATTTCCACCGCAGTAGGAAGACCGCTACGGTGCGGTACGTGCGACGTATTGTACAGAAAAAAAATGCACCAGGCAATGAATCAAAATGGCAGATCAGTCGTTGTGTACCCCTCGCTCTGTCAGAACAGTTTAAACACCTGGAACAACTATTGATTGGCAGTTGTCTTTTACTTCGGGGAATGAAGTTCCCTCGCTCTGTTTCATAGAGCAATGGACCGTGGCTTCGCTCACGCGAGGCAAAGATACAAAAAACGAGGGAGCACTTTGGGTACGTCGCTGTACCTTCCGAAACAGGAGGAGATGGCGATGGAAATGATAACCGCGTTCGCGTTTGTCGCGCTTGTGTCGCTCGGCATGACTGCTGTCGGCACGTGGCTCGCACTCGACGAGCAAGTGTGATTTGAAATATGAACAAAGCGGGCCGGTTCGTTCCACACGAACCGGCCCCCTTTTTGGGTCAGAAGATTCAACTTTTGCCACCTTTTTGATCCCGCACGGCGACTAATGGGTAATACTCGAACGCGAGTGCACCACATTTAGAAAGCGTCGGACGAGAATAACAGTGTCATCTATGAACAAGCAAGCGAAAAACAGCCATTTATTCCGGGGAATCGGCTTCACTTTGATCGAACTGCTCGTCGTGATCGCGATAATCGCCTTGCTTGCCGCTGTCTTGTTTCCTGTGTTCGCTCAAGCGCGTGAAAAAGCGCGGCAGACCGCGTGTGTTTCTAATATCAAACAGCTCGGCCTGGCGTTCGCGCAGTATGCGCAGGATTATGACGACATGCATCCCGTCGCCTGTCCCTCGAAAGGATTCGGCGGGATCGTCGGCGGCTGGTGGGGTGAAGGCTGGGCATATGCGATTCAGCCGTACACAAAAACGTATAAAATTTATATCTGTCCCACGGATGGCGAGGATGCCGTGTTGTATGAGGGTTGGCCCGCCCCGGTCGCCAGCATGAGTTACGCCGCCAACGCCTACTGTAAGAATGTCGAGAACGGACGTTACGGCGCGATTCCTATCGGCGGAGAGTGGATGTTCGACGAAAACGGGGGAATCAAAGAGCCGTACCGGAACATCGGGACGATGGACATCAGTCGTCCGGCAGAAACGGTACTTTTCGGGGAGCGACATAACGCGGACCTGAGATCGCACGGCAAGGATGGGCAAGGAGTTCTTGGGTACCCTCCCTTTACCGGAGTAGACTCGATGGACGCGTGGTTCGGTCCGAGCCAGATACCTGTCGGCACCGCGACCGCCGCCTGGCCGCGCGGCAAACACGGAACGATGACCGCGAAGCATAGCGGGATGTCGAATATAGCCTTTGTAGACGGGCACGTCAAATCAGTCAAGCCCGAACAAACGAACCCCGACCCGGTAGCTTTTCCCGAGCGTAACATGTGGGACGCTTCGCGGAAATAACGCGAGTTTAGGGGGCACGGAGTCATACCAACGCCCCTTCCTGCTCCGTGTCGGCGTCGCGTCGGATAGGATCGCCGCCCTCACGACGGAACATTCCCGGCGGTCGCCCCTGTACACGCGTGAATGCGCGCGTGAATTGATGCACGGTCCCGTAACCGACGGCGTCGGCGATTTCTTTGATCGGTATCAACGATCGCGCCAGCAGTGTTGCCGCCCGATCTATTCGTGCCCGCTCGATGTAAGCTGCCGGAGCGACGCCGACGAACGATTCGATGATTCGGGTCAGGTGACGCGGCGAAACATGTACCTGGCTAGCTATCTCGGCAACCGAAATCGGGCGATTCAGATTGTCGTGGATATAGCGGACCGCAATGCGGGCGAGACGCTCAGCAGAAGTCAATGGCGACGGCGCAGTGCTCGATGCGTACGCCGCATTTCCTCCCACCCCCGATTGTGTAATTCCGGTTATCAGAGCAGAGGCGACCGCCGCGACGGATGCGGAGCTACTTTCTCCATTCCCAGCGATGGACGGCAAAGCCCCGTTCCACAGCGGAGTCAATGCATGCGCGCGCTCCGGGATCACGACGTCGCCAGATTCCGCGAATGGCTGCAAAAAGGTGGCGATTTTCGTCGCCGTGGGTGTAGCGGCGAAGGAAACCCAGCAAAGCTCCATCAAGTGGTCGCCTGTGTTCCGTATCCGGTGCAGAACGCCGGGGCGGGCGACGAAGAGATCACCCGGGGTGAGAGGATATTCCCGGTTCATGGCCAGAAAGGTCCCGGTCCCGTATCTGCCGACGAGACACACTTCGAAAAACGTGTGTCGGTGCGCGACGTTATCCGGGAGCGCGGCACTGTATGCCCAGTGCAACACTTCCACCGGGCAGAGTTCCGATCCGATCAGGAGCGGAACCTGCCCGGTTACGTCACGATTAAGCCGCTCGATCCAGTCCATTAGAGACGGTGTCGGGTGTCAAGGCTCGGCGGTGGGAACACACTTAACACCCGACACCGGATACCTTCCGCGACCTACTTTCGCGTGGTTTTCAGCAGTTCGAGAAATGCCGGAGGGACGACTTTCAGTGTCGCGGTCGCTTCCACGATATCCACGCCCTGTACCTCGGTGCCGACCAGAGCCGCCATTTTCCCGAACTCTTTGTTTTGTACGAGTTCGGCGGCTTTGACGCCGACGCGCATCCCGAGCACACGGTCGAACAGGGTGGGCGAACCGCCGCGGTGGACGTGACCGACGACGGCGGAGCGTGTTTCCCAGCCAGTTTTTTCCTGGATCGCATCCGCAAGGTATTCCCCGACGTTGCGGTCGCCGAGTTGCACGTGCCCGAATGCGTCCACCGCCTTTTCGGCGCTGGGGTCGAGCGCAGGAAGCTCCGTGCCTTCGGAGGCGACGATCAATCCGTACTTTTTGCCCCGCGCACGGACGGATTGCAGATGAGCGCACATCGCATCGACATCCAGTGGCTCTTCCGGAAGAGTCACCCAGTCCGCGCCACCCGCGAGCCCGACGTATGCGGCGACCCAACCGGCATGGCGTCCCATTACTTCCAGAACCATCACACGGCGGTGGGAACGGGCAGTGTCGCGCAGCCGGTCGAGGGCTTCCATTCCGACGCCTGCCGCGGTATCGAATCCGAACGTGAAGTCGGTCTTGTTCAGGTCGTTATCCATCGTTTTCGGGACCCCGACCGTCGGAACGCCGTGCTTGGAGTACAGTTTTGCCGCGACGCCGAGCGTGTCCTCGCCGCCACAGGCAACAATGGCATCGAAACCGGCGGATTTGATGTTCTCCAAAACCGCGTTCAAGTCCGCTTCATTTTTGAACGGGTTGGTGCGCGACGAACCGAGCATCGTTCCGCCCTGGTAGATGATCTCTTCCACGTCGGACAAACCGAGCGGTTCGTAGATGCCTTTGACCAGACCGCGCCAGCCTTCCTGGATACCGACAAACTCGAACCCGAAATCCAGACCGCGATAAACCACGCCGCGAATCGCGGGGTTCAAACCCGGACAGTCGCCGCCGCCCGTCAAAATGCCAACTTTCATACGTTTGCTCCTGAAGCGCACAATAAAATGTCGGGGAAAGAGATCGCCCCGTGCGATAGTACCGCATGGAGGGAACCGATTCCTGCAAAACCTTGCCCATGGCGAAAAGCGATGTTTTCTTTCGTCCCATGGTCCCCGGCTTTTTCGCGGTCGCGCGAATAAGTCGGCGACGGATTGCGCGAAGCCGTGATAATTGGATTCTTGACACGTTTGTGAAAAAAGGTACAATGTAAACATGTTCATGAAATGAAAAGATTATAGAACGGGTATAAACCCGGCGGAAACGGAGGCTATCAACCTATGATGGCAACGAAAGAAAATGGACACGTTCCCCGTGTCGTGATTATCGGCGGCGGGTTCGCGGGATTGGAAGCGGCGAAAGTGCTGGGCAATAAACCGGTCGAGGTAATTCTCCTGGACCGCACCAACCATCACCTGTTTCAACCGCTTCTGTACCAGGTCGCGACCGCCGCACTGGCGCCAACGGATATCGCAACACCCATTCGGCACATTCTGCGCAACTACAAAAATGTCAGCGTCATGCTTGCCGAGGTCAAGGAGATCGATCCGGACCGAAAAGTAGTCATCTTCGACGAAGACCGCGATGAACTTCCGTTCGATTACCTACTTCTCGCCACCGGCACGCGCCACGGCTACTTCAAAAATCCGGAGTGGGAGCAGCTCGCCCCCGGCTTAAAAACGATAAACGACGCGATGGAGATTCGGCAGCGGTTCTTGATGGCATTCGAGGAGGCGGAAAAGCGCGAGATCGATCGCGATGAAAAGGAGCGCACGGCGCGCGACTCCGGAGAGCAGCCGCCTCTATCTTTCGAACAACGCCGCGCCTCTGCCGAAGCACGCCAAGCTGAGGCAGACCGCGATGCCTTTCTGACATTTGTGATCGTCGGAGCGGGACCGACCGGTTGTGAGTTGTCCGGTACGATCCCCGAAGTCGCCTGCAAAGCGATGAATAATGACTTCCGGCGCATTGATACCCGTGCCGTGCGCATGATTTTGATCGAAGCAGGATCGCGCATCCTGCCGCAGTTCCCCGAGGATCTGGCGGCCAAGGCGCAGCGCGATCTGGAAAAGTTAGGCGTCGAAATAATGACCGGCGACCCGGTCGTACGCCTCGAAGACGATTGCGTCTACCTGAAGAGCGGGACTACCATCGCCACCAAGACCGTGATCTGGGCGGCAGGAAATGTGGCGTCGCCGCTCGCAAAGAACCTTACCGACCAGTTAGATAAAGCCGGGCGCGTCAAGGTCGAGAAAGATCTTTCGGTTCCCGGCCACCCCGAAATCTTCGTCGCCGGAGACCTGATGTACTTCGACATGGGCGACGACAAGCCCGTTCCTGGTGTCGCGCAGGGGGCGATCCAGAGCGGAGCGATTGCCGGGCAGAATATTCTGCACCGGTTGTATGGCGAAGGAACCGTACCGTTTTCGTACTGGGATAAGGGCAACCTCGCTGTCATCGGGCGGGGCAAGGCGATCGCGGATTTGCATTTCGCCAAAGTGAGCGGGTTTATCGCGTGGTGCATCTGGCTATTCATACATATCCTGTACCTGGTCGGCTTCCGCAACCGGCTTTCAGTGTTGATCCAGTGGTCCTATTCGTACCTGTTCTTCCAGCGGGGAGCGCGACTGATTCAACCGGAGGGTGCCCAGGAACGAATGCTTGCACCGGCTGCCGCTAAGCCGAAGGAATCCAACCCCGGCGCGCAAGAAACGCGGCAGGTCTGGCAATAATCCGTTTCACACGCTCTCGATGGGGAGAGCGAGACGCGATATACTCACTGTAAATGGCGTTGCGTCTCCTCGTTGCTCTTTTATCCGTTTTTCTTCCCAGTTGCGCATCCGCCTTCGAACCGCCGGTCTCCGCCGCTTCTGTAGCCGCGCTAAGTGCCGGCATGCGATCGGACGTGCGTCATGAAACCCTTCCCGGCGATTATGTTCTGCTACTTCCCGAACCGTTCGTTCCGCCGACCCCCGCGAAGGACCCTGTTTATAAAATTCGTACGTCCCGCGTGGCCTACATTTACGAGCGCGTGCCGATGAAGGAGGCGATGGTGCGCCGCGTGGTCGTTCATTTCGAGTCGGATGACCGGGACTCCGCCGTGCGTTCCGCCCGCCTCATCGCCCGCCTGATGCGACTGCACCGCGACCACTTCGGTCGCGAGACGACCTTCCGGCGTTCGGCGGATGTGGCGCACGTCTGGTTTGTCCCGACACCCCCCAACGCCGCGCACGCGGGGGGGGAAACGCGCGACGCCAACGTCTACGTTTTCGCCGCAAGCAGGATCATGACATCGATCGAACTGGTTCGAACTGTCGCGCACGAGTGGGGACATCTGACGCTTCCTGCCGCCCGTGGCTACGCCGAACCGGAGAACGATGCGGCGGGCTACCTGGGCGAACGGCTTTACATAAAATGGCTCCTCGAAGACCGGCTGACATCCTATCCGGACAATAACGATGCTTTCGCGAAAGGTCTGTCTCTGTATAACGACCGTCAAGTGACCCCGCTGATGCAACGCTGGCAAGAGGGCGGGGCGGCAAGCAAAATACTCACGGGCGACGCCACCGATGCGATGGATTATTATATCGGCGCTGTGCTGGACTGCGACCGGGCCTTCGGGTCCAAAGTGGTCGGCGAGGCGCTGTTCACAATCACGAACACCGGCGCGGGAGACTTTTTGACCGCGCTTTCTGCTACGGTCTCCCGACAACTGGAAACCGGGCTGTCGGTCGGGCTCCCGGCGTGGATTCCAATGAAAGCCGGAAAGTACGAAGCGAACAACGGCGGGGGGGTGCTGCTCTTGAAAGGCATGAAATCGTTCCGGGTGCCGATCGAGGCCGGGCGTGTCCCTTTCCCGCGACCGTCTCCCGGGCGATTTCGGATCACTGCGCCGGGTTGGAATAAGGCGAGCGTCGCCCCGGGCGTACCGGACAACCACGGAATGCATAGCGTGCACCTGAAGTCCGTTCGAGACAAGGAAACGGAAGCGACACAATGAACAAAAACTTGCCGTGGCGAACCGTCTACGCGCCCTGCAAGGTCAATCTAACGCTCGATGTATTTCCGCCACGTCCCGACGGATTCCACGATTTGGACAGCGTCGTCGTCAAATTGTCTCCGTCCGACGAGATTCGATACTGTACCCGGTTCACACCGCGAAGTATCGTGCAATTGTGGTGCAGTGACCCTTCCTTGCCGACAGAGGAGAAAAACCTTGCGTATCTGGCCGCAAAGCGTTACATAGGCGGCAAGGCGCACTTCTCCGTTTTGTTGGAACTGAACAAACGCCTTCCGTATCAGGCCGGACTCGGTAGCGCGAGTAGCGATGCGGCGGCCGTTTTACAGGCACTGCAACAGAACCCGGACCGGTTTTACGAGACCGAATCCGAGGACAATCTGATGGCAATAGCTTCCTCAATCGGGTCCGATGTCGCGCTCTTCATGGCGGCTGGCACGGTGCGCATGCGCGGGCGGGGGGATATCGTGGAGCGGCTCGGCGTGCCGATGCCGCTCCTGCACGGCGTTCTGGTCAAGCCGCACGTCGGTGTTCCTACCCCCGCCGCCTATCAACTTTTAGACGCAGTTCTAGGCCGCGCCCCGGGCAGTGCGACACAAAACCTCCTATCCGTGTTACAATCGTCACCGAACGACCTTTCTGCCATCGCGTCCGCGCTCGGAAATGATTTCGAGCCGGTGGTTTTGCCGGCATTCCCGGAAGTCGCGCAGGCACACCATACCGTCCGCGAAATGGGCGCATTGCGTACATTGCTCTGCGGATCCGGTTCCGCCGTATTCGGTCTCGCCGAATCCGCCGATCAAGCCAGCACGATGGCGCGAGCGCTACGAGAAACGAACCGCTTCGCGTGGGTCGAGGTCGCTGAATCCCTGCCGTGAAGACAAAACAAACCGCTCTTTCTGATACAACGATCACCTGCACCGTTTGCGGCGAAACATCCGCGATACCGTGGCGGGTTGGTGTGGATCACCTCCTGGGCGGGACACACCGCTACCGCGCGGTAAAATGCCTGCGGTGTGCGACCCGGCGCCTCGATCCGCGTCCTGATGCCGAGACCATGGCGCAATATTATCAACCCGAAACGTACGCCCGTGCGGAAGAGGAGGGTAGTGAAGTTGGCAAGCGTCTGGATGCCTATGCTGCACGGCTAGCGGAGGTGTCTTCTTCTTCCGCTCCTGTCGGAAAGGTGCGCTCTGCACTCGACATAGGTTGCGGTGACGGCCGTTTCATGGCCGCATTGCAAAAGCGCGGTTGGCAAGTTACCGGAACCGAAACCGACCCTGCCGCCGCCAAACTCGCCCGAAGACGCACCGATGCGACCGTATTCGAATCGGCGATGCCACCCACCAGAAGTGAGGCGAAGGCATATGACCTTGTTTCGCTTCTCCATGTGCTGGAACACGTTTCCGATCCGCGCGAGACTCTGCGTGATGTGCGGGAACGCCTACTCCCGGGGGGAGAACTGCTATTGGTACTCCCGAATGCCGACAGCATCGAAGCGGGTCTGTTTGGCACGTCGTGGTATCATCTCGACTTGCCGCGGCACCTCTGGTCGTTCACGCCAGCATCACTTGTGCGCCTTGTGGAAACAACCGGCTTTGAGGTCACTGTGGTGCGCTATACGCCATTTTTGTTCGCCCCACAAAGCCTCCTGCGGGTCTTTGGCAAAGCGAATGGAGCAATTCCCGGTCGTCATGTCCAGGGGATAGGACGCTCTCAATCCGGCGGCGCCTGGCAGACGCGCGTTTTCAACGCCCTGCTGCGAACATCGAATCGGCTGGGCAGAAACATTCCCGGCGAAATCATCGAGCTGACGGCGAGGGTCTCCGAGGGCAAAGCATGATCGCCGCCCTCGTCCTCGCGGGCGGTACTCTCCCGCCCGAACTGGTGCCGTTCGCGGATGGGGCCACGAACCGCGCTTTGATCCGCGTTGGTCCCGGTGGTGAAACCATGCTCGATCTCGTGGTCGGTGCGGTGCGAAGCGGGATGAGATCGCATGACGGCGGGGCGGGGCGTATCCTCGTCGCGGGTGATGTGCCGCTTCCCGCCGGATGCGTCGCCGTTAGCGGGGGTAAGTCACTCGTGGAAACGATGATGAACGGAGCGAAAGCGCTACGGGCGGACGAGACGAGCCTTCTAATCGCGACCGCCGACGCCCCCTTTTTGACCGGAGAAGCGATCGCCGATTTTCTGGCACTATCTGACGCGGTGCAACCGACCCCGTTCACTTTCCCCATTATTGACGCGGTGCGATGCCTCGCCGCGTTCCCGGGCATGAAGCGGACGAAACTCCGCATCGCGGAGGGGGAGTTCACCGGCGGAAATCTCGCCCTCCTAAACCCGGAATTTTTACGCAGTAGTGAGGCGGCGATACGAGACGCGTATGCGAATCGCAAGGATATTTTCGGCTTGGCGCGGATGCTCGGGGGGGAGATCATCGCCCGACTGGTGTTGTCACGGATGGTGCCATCACTCCTCGGGATCAGGCACATCGAAGCGGCGGTGGGAAGTTTGTTGCATTCTTCGAACCCGCGTGCCGTCATCACTTCTTTCCCTGAAATCGGGGCGGACGTGGATCGCGCGGAGGACATCAGCATTGCGCGGCAAATACTAGCGGATAAACAAAGAAATCCTGCACCATTTGACGAATCGGGATTCGGCGCGTATAATCCCCATAAGTAAAAAGTGAATAATTAAGCGGGCGAGCAAATTGTATCATTCGACCCGCGCCAAGGGAGTTTTCACCGTCGCTGTAGAGGTAAAAGGACGGGAACGATAATCTTTTAACTCGGGACCACCCGCGGTCCCCAACGGACCCGTACGACAATTCGGGTACGTCTTAATAAAGGGTACGTTTCATTGCTGAATGATCACACGAGTCTGTCTCAGTCGTTTAGGAGTTTTTTCAGCCGTGACACCGATTGTATTAAATGTTGGTTTTTATAACTTTGTCTCATCGACCAAGATCCTAGCCCTTGTTCGGTCTGACTCCGCACCCATGCGCCGTGTCGTGCAGGAAGCCCGCAAGGGTGGTACCTTGATTGACGCGACTCAGGGGCGCAAGACCAAAAGCGTGGTCTTTCTGGATGGCGGCTTTGCCGTAGCATCCGCGCTTTCGCAAGAAACACTCGCCCGCCGTCTCGGCGGCAAAGAACAACAACCGCTCGCCGGGACACCGGAAGAAGACGCGATTGTTAAGCGGGAGCAAGTCGAGGCGGACTCGGAACGCCCCGCTACCGGAGATTAACGTTTGACGGTCGGAAATAAAACAACCGAGGAGCCGAAGCGACCGGGACGACTTTTTGTCGTATCCGGCCCTTCCGGCGTCGGCAAGGACACGGTGCTGGAGCATTTTTTGCCGACCATGTCCGATGTGCTGTTGAACGTGTCCGCGACGACTCGCGCACCCCGCACCGGCGAATCGGAGGGGAAGCCGTACTTCTTCCGCACTGTCACCGAGTTCCGGAACATGGTGGAACGCGACGAGTTTTTGGAATATGCCCGCGTCAATGGGAACCTATATGGCACTCCCCGCGCGTGGGTGGACACGCAGTGCCAGGCGGGATTCGACGTCATTCTCAAGATCGATGTGCAGGGCGGACTCGCCGTTCGCACGAAGATACGCGATGCCGTCCTGATTTTTCTAATGCCCCCTTCGGTCGGCGAACTCGAACGACGTCTTCGTGCCCGCTCCACGGAGTCCGAGGATGAAA
>JACMMA010000551.1 GCA_014379275.1 Armatimonadota bacterium
GCAATTGCCCGGTTTGCCGCTCGCGCAACTGCCGGATCGGTGGTACCGCTACTACGCCAACATCGGGACGTTCCGCGTGCATCGCTGGCTCCACGACGGTGCGGATCGCAAGCGTATCGCGGAGGTGAAGCAGGCGCGGGCGGAGATCGCCAAAGCCATCGCCATCAAGCCCAACGCGCATTTCGGGCGCGAGACATATCAGTTACAGGTGATGGACTGGATTATCGCGGACGGGAAGGTCAAAAATGATACAAGTCGGACGGAGTTAGGCGACCATCTATCCAAGGTGAATGATCGACCGATCACCGAGGGGTTAGCAGGATTGGTCGTCCTGGGAAATGCCTGGGAGAGCATGGACGTTTTCACGGCGTTGGGGCGGAAGTTAGTCCGCGAGGAATCCGGGGTACTGGGCTATCTCGCTGCGCTACGGGCGACCGAATTAGCGAGAAAGGGGAAGAAGTCACTATTTTCGCCGCTGAACCCGAACGACAGCCGGGACGCGACACAACGCATTGAAGACGAAATCCGTGTTCAGATACCGAGTAAGGAGTGGCTACCGGCGAAATATGGCGAACTCCGTGCCGAAGCGGAGGTTTGGCAACAGTCGCGGACACGGTTTATGATGCGGCGGCTCAACGCGGGGCGGCACCCGGACACGGACCCCCATTTTTGGAATGGGTATAGCCCCAACTCCGCGCCCTCGCTGTCCACCGGGGCGTTCGCGGAGTGGCGCGACAGAACGTTCACGGCAACGAACCTGTTTCTGATGGTTTTTTACACTTTATTTGGATCCGCAACGTTCGTTATCATGCGGGCACTCGTCGGCTGGTGGCGCAATCGGGTGTAGACGTGCCCCCCGGCCCTCAATACGGGGGGAGCGTACACTCTAGGTGTCGGCGAGGAAGACGCCGATATTGCCCTCGGTGCCGGTAGTTTCGAGCGGTTGCAGGGTTGCCGTCGCGCTTAGTTCGCCGGTGAGCAGGTTCTTGACGATGGGGCGTTTGTTGTTCTTGATGATCTCGACCGTCTCGGTGCCGACAGGAGCGTAGATTGCTATCAACACCTGTTGTGTAACCGGACAAACCAACGCAAGGTAGTCCGGCGAGTCACCATTCGGGAGCGACACTTTGACGTATTCGGCGGTCGCCGGGTCGGGCATAAATGTCTGCCACCCGCGTTTCAACGTCATCTTGTCCCAGTCCGCGACACCCCCCTCGGCTCGTGTGGCGATTCCCAACAGAACGTTCATTGAAAGCGACATCAGTGCCCCCCGGTCCGCGACATTCACGTAACCCCCGTAGCCGTTGAGCATCCCGTCGGCGGCGCGGATGCCGCGCAAGGCGAACACCGTCCAGAGGACCGGGTCATCTACCCGGGACAAGGCGAGCGCCGCCCGCGCCCCGGCGAGAGTGGACGCCAAGAGTGGCAAGTCCTCCTGCGCCGGAGCGGAGTTATTGCCCGGGTTAGAAATAGTGCCGTCGGGCAGTCTTCGCGCCCGCATTGCTTCACCTATTTGGCGGGCGAATGCGATCAGGTCAGGCCGCTCATATTCCTGAGACACGAGCAGTACACCCTCGGCAAGCGCGGCAAGATTAGCGGTGGAGGCGGTGTCAAAGGTTAAGGTGAAGCTGGCGTGTCGCTCAGCCAGCGTGGTGACGATACGAAGCGAGGTTTTGAAATACACCTCGTTTTTGGTTGTGCGGAACGCTTCCACGAGCGGCAACAACGCCTCCCCGGCAAGCCAGGGGGACGCCTCCATGAGCGGCTTACCGTCCCACGTGAATCGTTCCGCTTGGGGCAACCCGTCGCGGTCGAGGCGCAGCAGAAGCCATTGCGCGGCAGCAAGCGCGGTACGCTCGTACAGTTCCACCTCGAAATGCGACTGCAGTACCTGCATCCCTTTCGCGATCCGTGCCGTGGTCGTAAACGACACCGTTCGCTTGCCGTTCAAATCACCCCACTCGGTCTTGCGGACCAGCGCGTCGAAAAACGCCCCCCAATGCGGCGACTCCTCGATGTTGTTCTGAAACTCGCAAATACCGTTCGCCAGAAGGCGAGCGCGACGTTTCAGCATCTCATCGCCGCAGGACAGGTACCGATTTAGAATCGCCAGCGTGGTCAGTGCCGCGTCCGCGCCCGGACCGACAAGAAGAACATCGGCGCGATGCGGGCCGATACGGAACGCGTTCTTGTCCGCGCCCCGCTTCTCGATGATGTCCTGGCGGGAGAGCTCTCGCTCGGCGCTTTCCGTGACGCGGCGCAAGAAAGGCGGCGTGGCGGTCGGTGGTATCTGCGCTCTGTCCGCGGCATCAGCGAGGTGTACCGCCAGCGCAGAAACCGCTTCGACTTCCGTTTTTGCGTAAGTAAACCATGTTTCCCAGGATATGGTGGAACCGACTCCGGCAAGGTCCGCGTTTTCGAGAGACAGATACACTCCGTTCTCGTCCGCCGTAAGCAGGGGCAAAACGCCGTTCTGCTTTTGCGCGAAAATAGAAACGGCGACATCATTATTCAATAGAACGATGCCGTGTCCTTCCGCGCCCGGCAAGGTCAGCAATTTCGCGCGCCCCGGCGCGAATGGCAGCTGTAGCCGAATCGCTTCCGGCGCGCGGTCCTTGGCTTCTGTAGATACTGCCATTGCCAGGGCGGGCGCGGTCGCCGTGACGCGCCAGAACCAGGTGAATCGGTCATCCCGCCCTGTCACCATCACACCGCAGCGTACCGCCGCCCGCCAGGAAAGGGTAGTTCTGCGTTTTGCCCCCAGAAGCACCCTGTCCCGCTTTTTACGGGCGTGTTGTCGTAAAAAGACGGGGAAATGTTGGCCCCGGCACCTGATTTCGGCCACGGAACGCAACGGCGTCGTTTGAAACACGGGGATCGCCGTCTTTCCGCGGTGATAAGCCATGCGCACACAGAACGTTCCCGGTAGATCCGGCAGTATCTCCAGCGCCGTTTTGCTGTGTGGAAATCGATAGCTCATTTCGGCGGAAACGGACAGGTCTTGAGGGCGCTCCGCTTTCTCACGCGCCTTACGCTCTTTCGGCGGAGAAAATACCGGCATAGGATCCAGCGTGTCAGCTTCCCCATCGTTGCCCTCGGCATCGGCGGCAACGAGCGCCAGAAGGTCGTCGTTATCTTCTTCCTCGGTCTCCTCGCCGCCTGTAGTGGATCGAGTCGGTGACAGCGGCAAAAGGGGAAGCAATTCGTCCCCGGCACCGCTCGCCTGTGCCAGAATCGTCTCCGCCGATGCCGCCCCGGAACCGAGCTTCGATCGCGATGCCGTTTTGCGCTTCTTCGCGCTATCGCCGCCGATGACGAAGGTGCTTCCGGTCAAACCGCCCACCTCGGAATTATCCAACTGTTCGCCGTCATCGGTGGCGAATACTTCGGCATCGGGGTCAACAATGAGAGGTTTAATTTTAATGGTGCGGAAACGCATAGTTGTCATTCAAAGTTTCTGATCCGGTTTGCTCGCCGAACGGAAAAACTGTCTCTGCTGCGCAATATTACAGGATCTTCTGCCTGAAATATCGGCAAAATCAGAATACTGCCGCAGGGAGTCCGAGACCAACTTAACGAAAGTATAGAGATTTCGTCAGCCCCTCCTTTAGTTTCGCCGTATGTGTACCGATAATCGTCAAGTATCACTGCAGGACCGACGCGATACCCCTTGTGCTCTATGCGCATGGTATCGCAGTTCTGGTGTTTTTCGCTCCCGATAAAGTTCGGTGCGCGTGGAAGGACAAACGTAACCGTGGCCGCACTCGCTTCCCTATTTGGTAAAGAAGTTTTGGTTGGAATAGACATCGGCTCTTCCGCCCTGAAGGCAATCCAGGTCGAGCCGACTCGGGATGGCTTCCGCGTCATTCGTGCCGCGCAACAGAAAACGCCGGTCGGGGCGATCCGTGACGGGGTCGTGCAGGATCGTGACGCGGTTGCGAACGCGATCCGTCAAATGCTCAAGGCGGCCAACATCACCGCAAACTCCGCCGTGATCGCGGTTTCCGGGCCGACCGTGTTTGTCCGACAGATCCAACTGCCGAAAATGCCGGATGCCGCGATGAAACGCAGTATCCCGTACGAGGCCGGGCGCTTCATCTCCTCGAACGTAGACGATTCCTCCATCGCCTATGAGATACTCGGACCCGCCGATGAGGACCCGAACCTTCTCAATATTATGCTGGTCGCGGCGCCGAAAGAAATGGTGGAGTCGCGTATCGCGGCGGTGGAACGAGCCGGACTGGATGTGGTCTCCGCCGACCTGGAATCGTTCGCGCTGATCCGTTCGCTGATCGAAACCCAATACGCCCGTTACAACGATGGCAATCTCCGCGCTCTGGTGGACATCGGAGCGGGACATACCGAGGTCACCATTTTGCTCGGCACGCGCTTCCAACTCACCCGCGCCGTGTCTATCGCCGGTGACACCTTCACCGATGCGTTGAAAAACCAGTTGCGTGTAGATGTCGCCGAAGCCGAGACCCGCAAGGCGGAATTGGACCTGAACGTTTTGATACAGGGCAGCGATAACCCGCAGGATTACGAAGCCCCGCGGGCGGTCCAGAACGTGATCGACGAACTCCTGCGCGAGGTGCGCCGCTCGATCGTCTTCTATCAATCCCAGCTCCCCGAAGGAACTCCCCAACAAAATATTTCGGAGATGATCCTCGCCGGGGGCTCCGCGCAAATGATGGGGCTGGCGCAATATGTCACCGCCCGCCTCGGTCTGGAAGCGCGAGTCGGAGATCCCTTCGAAAATCCGGGGATCGAAGCCGCGCCAGAGGCGATGCAGTGGCTTCGCACGCAAGCACCGCGCCTCGGCTGTGTCCTCGGTCTCGCCATGAAGGATTTCATGGGCACGTCCCATCAGGTCAAATAAATCGCACGACCGCGTGTGGCACAGAAACTGCACGTATAATTGCGGGGTTCCCGATGCGAGGCTCACCGGACGCTTCCATTTCCGCAGAATACGTCAACGAACAAATAACAACGCGGCAACCGGGCTGCGACAGAAATGTAAGAATCAGGTAGTAAACGATGCCCAACATAAACTTAGTCGCCGCCCGGCGTGAAGAAAAACGGCAAATTACCACGCTGTCCCGCCAACTCTTCGTGGGACTCATTGCGTCAGGAGCCATTCTATTCGCCGCCATAGCGGGGTGGGGAATTGTTCTCAACTCGCAGGGGGCGCAAACGAGAGAACTGGACGCTAAATTGGCGGAACTTCAGCCGAAGATCGACCGCATCGAGCAGCGCAAAAAAGACATCGCTGCCTTGAAACCGAAGGTGGAGACACTGGATAACGCCCGGATCTCCACGCTCCGCTGGCGGGCGTTCATGAACGTTCTCGCCGAGGCGACTCCGTCCTATGTGTATTACACGTCGGTGACGACCGCCGGTGACGCGGCCAACCCCTCGGTGAGTCTCAAGGGGATGGCGCCGTCGAACGCCATCGTCGGCGAGCTGTCACAGCGGCTGAGCAAGAACGGAAACTCCATGTTCGAGGCGGTAGAAACCCCGGAAGTTACGAACAGTTCCGCGCCGGAAGACCCGGTGCAAAAGGTGACGTTCGACATGAACCTGTACCTGCGCAAGGTATCGTTGGCGGATGATATTCCTGCGACCGGTTCTCCTCGCGACACCCCGAACACCGATGTCGTTTCCAGTGCGGTGAAACCGTAAAGAAAGGGACAGAAAATAATGTCTATGAAACCAACTTCCCCGGACCCCGCGGTTCCCGCGCCCGCCACACCGACTACCGGCTTTGCGCTGAAACCGAGCAAGCAAACCGCGATGATTCTGGCGGGGTTGATCGGGTTGTCCCTTTCCGGTACCGCCGGTTACTCCTTCTGGCAGAACGGTATTCGGGAGCAACAGGCGGCGATCATCCGCAACAAAACGCAACAAGTCAATGACAGCCAGATGGTGGCGAACCAGCTGGACGCGACGGAAGCAGAATTCCAGCAGGTGCAAGGGCGTATCGGACGGCTCGAAACCGCCGTCAGTGAAAACGATTATGTGCCGACGTTGCTTAAGCAGATTGAACGGCTTGCCAAAGAGAACGACCTGCGTGTGGACGGGCAACAACAGTCCTTCGAAGCCGCACCGGAACCCCCTGCCGACCCCGAGGCACGCAAAAAGTTTGTGTCTCAGCCGTACGACAAAGAGTACATCACGCTCCGTGTTCGGGGGCGTTATTGGAATCTTGCGCGCTTTATGTACCGTCTGACAGAATTCCCTAAAATATTGTCCGTGGAGAAATTGGAGTTTCGACCGCAGGACGCTGTGTCCAACAAGTCGCCACTCCTGAGTATAACCGTGAACTTGACTGGCTATCTGTTCAAGCCGAGCGAGAACGCACCCGCGCCTGCTCCCGCGACAGGGCTGGAAGTCCCGACCATTCCCACCGCCGCGCCTTCGCTCCCGCCGCGCCGCGAAATATAAGCGGACGATATTTCTGGAGAAACTGCGAGAAAATTATGCAACAAATCAATCCGAAGGACCGACCCAAACTCATCGCCCTTATTGTCGCTGTGGTACTGGTAGTAGGATTCGGCGTAAAAACGACCACGGATACCCTCTCGACCGTGAGTGGGACCACGCTCGTGCCGGTCGCTACGCCGACCGCCGCCGCCGCCGCCGCGGTCGCGCCGGATAGTGCCGTGGCAACCACCACTCCCGAAGTGCCCTCTAACACGTTCGTGTTGAGGAACACCTATTATGACAAGCGGGGACGCGATCCGTTTACGCCGGTAGCAGACAGCGAATTCGCCAAATATTCGGTCAAAATAAGCGGTCTGGTGGTCCCCCCCCCGCCGCCGCCATCAGCGCCAATCGTGACGGGCAACACGAACGTTTTCGGCCGCAATACTTTCAAAGAGTTTCGCCAAGGCCTGGACAGTCTGAACGCTCGTAACAATAATCTATCACAACTGAACAAAGAGATGAGCGGCGTGGGAGCGTCCCCTGTTCTCCCCGCACCGACATTCAAGATTCTCCCGCCGCCCCCACCGCCGTATACCGTGGTTGGCGTGCTGATCGGGGAAGCGGGCGGTCGAGATGTCGCAATTCTGAGCCGTAATGCCGGCACGGATAAAAAGTTCGTAGTCACCGGCGATGCCCTGGAAGGCGGTTACACAGTCACCGCTATAGAATCGGGCGGAGTCCGGGTCATGCACCCCGGTCGGCGATCCACGACAGCGGCAATCCCCAATGCCGCCCCGGTCCCCGTAGGCGGATCCACGGAATATTATCTGCCCAAGCAAACCACGGTCGTTCCTGCGACTTCAGTGACCCTCCCTCTGGAAGGGGAGTCTAAAACCGGCACTCCCGGTGCGAAATAGAACATAAACTTCGGTGACAATCGTTTCCGTGAAACGTACCGTTCCCTTTACAATGAGAACGGTCCTGTAAACGTGCGACAAAGACGGGTAAATAATGAAAAAAGTTTTATGGCATGCGTTGACCCTTTCCCTGCTGGGTCTTGTTTCCTGCGGCGAATTCGCCGCGCTTTCTTCCCCTGCTCATGCGGGTTGGGGTGCCACGGGCGGTGTTGCGACGCCGGTTTCTGGCAGCCGCGTTGTTTCCGGTAGCCTGAACGCGATGCCGGTCGGACGGGTCCAAGCATCCAAAACGGCACGATACACACGCCGCCCAAACCGCACTCGCCGCACAAAGTGGAATCGATATCATGCGCAATATCCGACGGCAAGAAGGCGAAACGTGGCACCGAAAGTAGTCATGTCCCGCAATATAGTCACCGGCGTGGCCGTAATCCCCGATGATTCCACGGTGCGGCTCGTGATCGAGGGCTCCGAGCCGTTCACGCCGGAAGTCGTTGTCACCAGGATCAGTGGCACACCGGCGACCGTTGTGCGAGTCCCCGGCGCACTGAGTGATGTGAGCGGAAGCGGTTCCGTCGCCGTACACAAAAACGGCGTTTACACGATGCGCTATGCGAACCAGGTGACGGGGCAGGTGCGGTTTGTTGCGAGTACGCAAACCGAACTCCTTGCCGAAGTGCAGCCCAGCGCGGATAAAAAACATTGGGAGATTGTTCTACGTCGCCCGGCGGGGGAACCGACACAGGTAGCGATGGACACCACCGGAGGCAAAGGCGTTCCCGTAAACGCCGCGAAAAAGCCTACCCTGGTGGTCTTCAAACCGGCAGCCGGGCAGGTCGCCGTCGCTTCGATCAAAACCGCTAAGCCCGTGACGATCACACTCCCGGGAGGAGCATCGTCCGCACGAACGGTCCGGTCCGCGCCGAAACCGGCGCCGAAGCTCGTCCCCGCCTTCGTGCCGGTGAGGAGTGTCGCCTTACCGGCGGCACAGCGCCTGACACCGTCCCTCGTCGGACAGGCCGCGGTGCCCGGGACGGGCGAGGACAAGCGCGTTTCGCTCGATGTCGTGGCTGCGGACATCAACGACGTCATCAAAGCACTCGCCCTGCAGTCCGGAATCAACGTGGTCACTTCCACCGAGGTCAAGGGGAACATCACCGTTTCGCTCAAACGGATACCGATGATCGAGGCCCTCGATACGATCACGCGGCTTTCCGGGTATCAGTACGCCCGTCTCAACAGCGGCTACATCGTCGGCTCGCCCGCGTCCGTCGCCGCGCTGACTGCCGTGGCCCGCGAAGCCCCGCTCACCACCGAGTACATACGGTATCGCTATATCTCTTCCGCCGACCTGTATACGACGCTCCGCTCCAAGTTCCCCGGCCTGCAACTACCCGGCACGGGTTCGGCGAGCGACGGCAACCCGGCGCAGTCGAAACTGCTGGTCCTGACCGACATATCGGAGCGGATCGAGAAGGTACGCACCTTTGTCGATGAACTCGACAAAGCCGCTTCCAATCAGGTAGACACGCAAACCACCGAGCTTTACAAAATCAAAGCCGCCAACGCGGTTGATCTGATCCGGTTGGTACAACAACTGGCTCCGGCGGTCATCATTCAGGTCGGACCCTCGCAAGCGTTTCAAGCCAGTGGCACCGGACAGTCGGCGGCATTCTCGCCGGGGGCTGCGTACGGTCCGTCCCTCGGCGGAGGAAGTGGCGCGGCGACGCAGACCGGCGGGACAGGAGGCGCGGCGGCGACCGGCGGCCCGGCAGACACACAGAATGGCGGCGCGCTTAAC
>JACMMA010000078.1 GCA_014379275.1 Armatimonadota bacterium
ATTAGGTCACGATAATTAGTCAGGCAGTTCTTTTATTGACTTCCGCTTATCAGGAGGATGGAAGAATGCGACTCGTTCCGTATAGCATTCACGCGGCGCACGGACATACCGGCGGGAGAAACAAGGGGCACTGGGCACATGACGGGAGGCGATAGACGAAGTTGAGGCAGATTCTCTTTCAGGAAGGCACGTGTGCCGGACCCTTCAGCCAGGAACAACTGGAAGGATTGGAGCGGTTTTACCACGTACGTCTGGACCCGCATTTCGTGGAGATGTCCAAGCGGTGTAACGGCGGGGTCCCCGTTCTAAGGAACTTCGACGTTGTCGCGACGGGAAGGGAGCGAATGATCGACCGCTTCCTCTGCGTTCTGGACAGCCCCAATGCCGCAGGGGTTGGACACCACGCTCATTATGACATCGGGGTAACGATGACGTACATAGGGGACCGCCTCCGGGACTGGCTCGTGCCTTTCGCGGTGCTGTTCGCGGGCGATATGCTGTGTTTCCAGTACAGGGCGGAGTACAATCTGGACGACGACCCGGATGACGAAACCGATGACGACGGGAACATCATCGGCTACCTGGATACGCCGATGATATGCGTATGGGATCATGAAGCGTCTGAGGAACTTCGTCCGGCACTGTACTGGGTCGCGGATTCGTTTGAACAATTCTCCTACATGCTGAAGTAGTGTCAACCTGTTCCTGCTAAGCTTCTTCGTCTACTACAGTGGGTAGATTTTTTCTATCTCGGAGTTGCGCGTGGGCGACCCGGTGGTCGCCCGGAACGCGGACACGGGCAAAACAGAGTGGAAGCGGGTGACGGCAGTCCATAGCCGAACCGCCTACGAAGTCGTGTACCTTCACCTCGCGGGTTCGGGTGGCAAGGTGGTCGAGACGCTCGGGACGACGGCGGAGCACCCGTTCCTGACGCCCGGCGGCTGGGTGGACGCTGGTTCGCTCGGGATCGGGACCGAGATCGTTACCCGTGCCAGACCGAGTCTGGTCGTTTCCAAAGTCGAGCGCGTTGCCAAGCCGGAAGGCGTCACGGTCTACAACCTGACCGTCGACGGAGACCACACTTACTTCGTCGGCGGAGCGAGAGGGGGATTACTCAGCCACAACGCAAAACCTTGTAAGCGATTTTTGACGTATGCGTTTGAAAATCAAGGTGAGGTTGTCTACATCGGCAAAACCAGTGGCACGTCCAAAAATGACGGTGCTGTGATGAATCGTAGATTGATAAAAGGATCGGGTAAAAATATCGGTCCTAATGGTAAGGTTCGCCATGATCATTGGTTGCCTGAAACGGGAGACGGTTGGAAGATTCTTGAAGAACATTGGAGTGACGATGCATCCAGTGGGGCTGAAGAAATTTGGATGCAACGTTATCGTGATGCAGGCGCACCACTTCGCAATGAAAAATCAGGACGTGACACTAAACGTAGTGATGCTCTCGCACGCACCGGGCAGACTATTGGAGCTTACCTTATTCAACTACTTCAAAAAAGAATTATGGACATGGAATAAATGGCAGATATAATCATTGGCTCAGACGGGGATTTGTCGCAATCACTATTTTACTCGAGGCTCATCTTGGAGGATGCAATCAAAGAAATCCTTGGAGAAATGGGCGAAGTTTCGGGGGGGGGGGCAGGGACAAATGGGTGGAATGTAGATGTCGAAATATACGACGACCAAGACGTCGAATCTTCTATAGAAATGATCAAGAATCTGCTTAGAAGCAAAGAGGTTCCTTCGTCGACTCAAATGGGAGTGTATTTGACAGATTCAGATGATTGTCACGCTGTTCACAAAATCTACGATGACTGAACGCATCTGTGTACATCATGAGATGACGGTTTGAGTAACA
This sequence comes from Armatimonadota bacterium, assembly GCA_014379275.1. Taxonomy (GTDB): domain Bacteria; phylum Armatimonadota; class Armatimonadia; order Armatimonadales; family Armatimonadaceae; genus JACMIU01. The sequence continues at coordinate 1,874 of JACMMA010000078.1, forward strand.
ATGTGATTGCTCCTAACACATTGTCACGTAAGCTCAGTTCGCAGAATCAATGTGGGCGTGGAAAACTGGTCGCTCTATCGATGAGTTTCGCGAGCACCTACCCGAGCCTTTAGCAGTCGCACCGCGTGCTGATGGACCCGACCGCTTCCGCGGAAGAGAAGCAGATGGCGTGCTACACGGCGATGTTCAGCATTGCGGAGTTCGGTTTCACGTCGGCGCAGGTGGCGGCGGGTTTGCAGGCGTTGCTGGCGAAGCACGGCGGTCCGGGTCGTGTGGGGGGCGCGCTCGGGGAGGCGGAGCACCTAGCGGCGCACGGTCCGGGCAAGTCGGTGTTCTTCGAGTCTCGCTTGGGAACAGGCGACCTAAGCGGGCAGACCGTCGAGAAACGCTGGGCCAAAATACCGGATGTTTTGAGAAACGCATAGTCCGAAAATGGAGACACCTTACAAATGATGCTCGCTACAACCGCTTTCGTCACTCCTTACGTCGCGGCGGACACCCTGCCTCTCAAAAAGGAGGCACTTGTTCACGCACCGTCTACTGTGTCCACTCTCGACGGGCGCGACCCGGCATATGTTTACCGGCTGACAAACTCCGGCACGACCGCCTATGTTGTTTCGCGGGTCGAGGCTTCGTGTGGGTGTCTCGCGGCGACGTTGGCCTCGGATGACGGTAAAGTGGCTGTTTCCGCCGCGCCGCTGATCCTGCCGGTCACGCTCGGCCCTGGCAAGTCGCTGACCGTTCGCGCCACGGTCCGGCTGTCCGAGTTGCGCCCCGGTCCGTTCCACAAGACGGTCACGATCTGGGGGCGACCAGTGCTTTCGCACCCCGCGACCGCCCCGTCTCCCCCGAACACGAACGATGCCGTCGCGCTGTCGCAGGCCGAAGCCCTCGCCCGCATCGAGATGGAGGGGATGCTCGCGCAACCGGTCCTGTTCGCCCGCGAGTCGGGAAAGCAAGCCCCCGTCCCGATCTCCTTCGCCCCGGTCGCCCTCGGGCGGGTTTCCGTAGGAGATGCGAACGGTGGCGTCCGACAAGCGGCGACGGACAGCCGATCCGCGCCGGGCGAGTTCGTTCTTCTGGCGACTCCGGACCCGCGTTTGCTCGGTACAGGGACTGTGGGCGAAATTCCTCCGCCGCTGACTTCCTCGCACCCCGCCGTTACCGTAACGCCTCTTTCCGCTCCTGTCCCCGCCACTAAGAACGAGCTACGCACCTTACGCTACTGGGTGCGCGTCGCAGCCGGTGCGCCGCTCGGACCGTTCCTTTCCACGCTGTCGTTCCAGCCGGAAGGGAAGGGGGAGCAGCGTAGCGAGGGCGAGCGCCGCCGGGATCAGGCGTGGCGAACGGCGTCGGTTCTTGTCACCGGCGAGGTCGTGGGCGACCTGTCCGCCAGTCCGTCGCTGGTAACATTCGTGCTGACTACTCCCAAGGGCGTTGGCGGAAACGGCTCCGTCGCCCCGCCAACGCCTGGCGCCCTTAACGCGCCGCCGGATCGAAACCTGACGCGGCAGGTCGTACTGACCGCGATCCGACCCGATGTTTTTGCCGGGTTGACGGTCCGCACGGATAACCCGCTGGTACAGGTGGCTATCCATCCGCCCGCGACGACAGCGGGGCCGGACGCGACGCGGTGCCGGCTCACGGTGACGCTCTCGCCGGGTATTTACCGGACATCGTTCGCGCCGCCGTCCGCCGCACCTCAGGGAAGGGCATTCGGCGGCGCAATCTCGTCCGAGAACACGTTACAAACCAGAATCATCCTGTCACTGATGAACGGCCAGCAGATCGTCCTCCCGGTCAGCGTGTACCGGACGGCACCGGTCGTCGGAGGTAAACCATAAGATGCCCCTCGTCGCATCGATACGCATCGGACTTGCTCTGTTGCTCCTTGTTGTGAGCCGTCCGGCCATGCCACAGGAGCCGAAAATATCTCCGAGCCCCTTGCCTACCGTCGGAACGATCGCGCCCGACTTCACGCTGCCGGACGCGAACACGGGCAAGAAGCGGAGCCCGCGCGAGTTCTCCCAGGCCAAACGTCCTGTAGCGCTGTTCTTCTTTTGCGGGTGCCGCGCCTGTCAGACGGTAGCGCAGGAGTGGGCGAAGTACCAGAGCGGCAACGCCCTGCCCGGGAACGCGGCCACGATGATCGTCTACTCCACGACGGACCGTGATGAAGCGAAATCAAGAATCGCGGCGTCCGGTCTCGACCCGAAACGGACCGCAGTTCTTTGCGACACGGAAGCTCTGACCGTCACGGAGCGTCTGTACCACGCCGAACCCTGCCCGCGAATCTTCGTGATCGACCGACTCGGCAAAATCGCCCACGCCAGCGTGAAGGTGGACGCAACGGAGCCGGAGCCGTCGGAATCCGTCGCCGCTTTTCTGGCCGCCAGCGCCCTTGACGCCCTCAGGGGATCGGCGCCATGACGGGTACCAGTCGGGAGAATGGGTTCGATCGCGGCGGTTATTTCGTGTCCGACTTTACCCTCGAAACCACGCCGCCCCGTTGCTCCTATCCTGCGGCGACAACACAGGATTCTGAAGAAGCGGACGTAGACGAACCGGGACCGGGGCTGTGGAACGTGCGGAGAAGACTTCCCGGTGTCTCCGTGATCTGTGCCGCAAACTTTTGCATCTCTTGCTCCCGCGATTGCAGGGCGATTACGGCGTCCAGTCAAGGCAGGGCTAGCTCATCGGGTATGAGGAACGGCGTCGAAGGTGTGATTTGAACTTGGCTTGATCCGGTAGTTGACTTTTCGCACTCATGCTCCGTGTTCTCCAACAAATCCTGGACTTGGCACGGGGCGTACCGCTCATGAGTATCACCGTCCCTGGCACCCGAGGTGTTTGTATGTAGCAGCCCTATGTTGGTTAAGCCGGATATGGCTTTCGGGAACCGTCGCGCTCGATTGTCGCTCACGTTGCGCCCGGTGAAACTCCGCCCGTGTACGGCGACCCCGATGTTGTATGGCTCTGGATCGGGCATCATTCCGTCCACGACCGGATGATTGCAGCAATGTAACACACCGACCATCGCGGTACGCTCTTGCGTATCATAACGCAAGGAAGACCCGATGACTTTGACCGATACTCTGCCGTATGGCCCTCTCGTCGATGGGTATCGTTGAACGAGTTATCGACTGCTCGTTCGATTTATTGCCACTGACGAACGGGTAATTGTGAACGACCAAGAGTCATCGCGGTTTTGCCCGATGCGTGTCGCTGGGTTTTCCTGTATTGACAGATGCCTCCGCTCGTATCGCCGCACGGTTCCGTTGTTCGCGGGCTTTGTGCCGTGCTTGCGCGAAAACGGGAAGCAGGATCGCGAGGAGGACGCAGGTTATCACCCCGCCGCAACCCATTTCCACGAGCGTGGTCGGAAAATCGCCGAACACTGCCGTGCCGATGATTGCGACGACTGCCCCGATCACGAACGCGGTCGGATACGCCAGCCACGGTGACCAGGATTCCGCGAGCCAGCCTCCGGTGTAAAACATCACCAAGCCGACCGCGATCAGTTGCGGCAGGAAGCAAAGTAGCGGACGCCAGTCGCCCCGGTTCGTGTGTTCTGTACGTGTTTCCATGAACAAGAAACGCGGCAAACTCCCGGTGGTTACGCCGGGTGATTCGCCCATGCCGTGATTTGCGCGGCGTGCTGGCGCAACGCCTCGTTCAGTTCCGGGGGATGGATGACTTTAAACCGACAGACCATGCCTGCCAGCAGATGCGCGATCCATTGAAGGTTGTCGGTGTAGCCGCGCAGGAGTACGCCCCCTTCTCGGCACTCTTCCAGAGTAGCTACCCGTGCCGAAACCTGCCACCGGGCGTGCTCCAGTGTCGTGTCCAGCCAAACCTCGACCGGGATCTCACGGGGAACACTTCCCAATGATTTCAGGACCGCTTCCAGAACGTTGAACCCTTCCGGGCGTTGAAACCGTTCCGCTCTCGCGGAAACTTCGGTGATACGGTCCAGCCGGAAAAGCCGTATTCCGTTCCGCAAATGGCAGTGCCCGGTCGCGTACCAGTTGCCGCGTTGATAGGCGAGTCCGTAGGGATCGAATTCGCGCTCGGATTCCTCGCCGCACGCACGCCGATAATGAAGCGACACCCGGTTCTGCTCCCGCGCCGCCGCGCTCAGCGCGAGAACGATGGCGTTATCCGTCGCGTCCTGTGCCCGCTCTCCCAGATCCCAAACCACGGTTTCTTCCACCGCTCGCACTCGATTGCGTAGCCGCTCCGGCAGCACCCGCTCGATTTTCGCCAGAGCACCCTCGACAGCCGGGGCATGCGTCGTCAATCCGAGATGCCGCGCGGCGAGAAGACCGAGCGTCAACGCCAGTGCTTCGTCCTCCGTCAGCATCAAGGGCGGCAGTTTGAATCCGGGCATCAGGCTATACCCGCCATATCGACCGCGCTCCGCGACCACCGGAATCCCTAACTCGCCGAGCATGACGATGTAGCGCCGCGCTGTGCGGACATCGATTTCCAAGCGCCGCGCGATTTCGGTGCCGGTTATCGCGCGATGGGATTGGAGCAACTCGAGCACGGTCAATACGCGCGTTGTCGGATAGTACATCGTAATTCCTCAGCCGGAGGCTTCTACCGGTGGGTCGAAACCCCCGCGAACTATTTTTCCGACACGTTTTAATCAGGACGAATTATATCCTATATCGGCGTTAAACTGTATTCGATCGAAAGCAGGTGGCACGAAAAAACGAAGTAAAGGACAGAGACGATGTCGAGAACCGAACAATACCGCGAGTTATATGAGTACGAAAAAGATTGCAACCGCAAGATGCTGGCTATGATCGAATCCGTTCCCCCGGCGAATCGGGCGGATGCCCGATTCCGACAGGCGGTGACACTCGCCGCTCACCTGGCTTTTTGCCGGGAATATTGGTTACATCTCATGGACGGCGGTGAAAAGGCTCAGGGCGAAT
>JACMMA010000552.1 GCA_014379275.1 Armatimonadota bacterium
CGGTGATTATCCCGCCAGCACTGACGGAAGAGCAGATAGAGTTCTACAACCGGGAAGGGTATTTGGTCCTGCCGGGGCTGCTGAACGCGGATGCGGCCGACGCGGTGCGCGGTGATATCACGACGATCATGGATGTGATCGGACTTGGCACGAGCAAACTTCGTCAAAGTAACGAGTACCTTAAAGGCTCGGCACTGGATCGTTTCGTCAATGATCCCGATCTGCTTTCCGTGGCGGAGCGGTTGATGGGCGGTTCGTCCACGATGTACTTGCCGTTCACCGCGGTGAAATCCGGTAACGGGGGTGGGCAGTTTCACTTCCACCAGGACAACCAGTACACCCGGTTCGACGGCCCCGGGATCAACCTGTGGTGCGCGTTCACGCCGATGACCGAGGAAAATGGTTGCTTGAAAATCATCCCCCGGTCGCATCGGGAGGGCACCCTTCCCAGCGAACTATCCGGTGACGGCGACCAGCATAAAAAAGTGACCTTCGAGCCGGCGGATTTCGTGTCCGTCTTGATGAACCCCGGCGACTGTGTGGCATTCTCGCGGCTGACCGTGCACGGTTCTGGGCCGAATAATTCGCCGGAGAATCGTATCGCCTATGCCGTCCAGTTCCACCGCAACGATGTCAATTACTCTACCGACGGCGGCGGTACTTTTCAATCATTGGTTGAGAACCCGCGCTGGAGCGTGGGACCCGTCGAACACATCACTCCCCCCAAAGGCAGGATAGACGGGCACTGATGCCCCCGTCTACCCTGCCTTACGCATAAAAAAGCGGCCGGTCAATATGACCGGCCGCTTTTTTGGGTTCAAACCAGGTTACCAGTCGCCGCCCCCGCCGAAGTCTCCTCCGCCGAAGTCGCCGCCCGAATCACCCCCGAAGTCGCCGAATCCGCCATCGCCGCCGGAGTCTCCGAACCCGAAGCCGCCGTCAGACGATTGCTCGCTATAGCCGCCCTGCCCGAAGAAGTCGGTGCCGCCGCTATTGTCCGGCGTAGCGTCGTACTGCGATCCGTCACTACCTCCGAAGAAGCCGCCGTTACCGCCGTATCCGTCGCCGTAGTTGTTGTTAACGATCGTCGGTCCGCCGTACCCGCCGCCCCAACCGCCGTAGCCCATTCCGTAACCCCAACCGCCCCAACCGCCGTAGCCGCCGAATATGCCACCGCCGCTGAACATGTGCGACAGGAGCATCAGGTTCACGAATGTCCCGAGTCCGCCGCCGCCCATGCCCCACCCGCCGTAGTAGCTCTGGTAAGGGTCGTAACCGCGATGCTCGTACCACGGGACGTAGTTCCCGCGACCGTCGTCGAACGCGCGAACGGCGGGCGTTTCGCCGCGCTTGATCTGCTCCGCCTCTTCCCGCGTCGCCATCACGGTGCGCTTCTGACCATCGATAACCATCGTCACCGGAACCAGCGCACTTTTCGGCATCGGCTGACCGCTGAAGAACGACACGCCGCGCTCGTTCTGCGGGATGCTTTCTACTTCGCGTTGCAACCGGTCCGCTTCGGACTGGTTGCGCAGATCCTCGACGCGCCGGTACCGGTCGGCGCGGGTCGCGTCGGTGGACAGGTCCGGAATTTCCGGAATCGCCATCGCCACGCCGGTACCGCCGGTCGCGCGGTCGATATCCGCACGGCACTCATTCAACTCCGCGAGGGCTCGTTCCAGCATCGGATAAACGGCGCGCACTTCGTCCGGCTTTTTCGCGCTCTGCAAAGTCGCGCTCGCCGTGGCATACTTTTCGTAAGCCTGTGCGCGGAACTGCTTGGCGCGGTCCGACTCCGTACCCGCCGGGAGCAGATCCAAATAACCGTCCACGTAGGACAGATTCTTCAGAACTTCCTGGCGGATGCGTTCCACGGGTTCCTTCGCATCGTCCATTTCGCGCTTCTTTTTCAGCCCGTAAAAGCCCACCCCTCCGCCGACCAGACCGAGCAATCCCAGCCCGATCAAACCGGAACGGTTCGCGTCGCCACGCCGGTCATCCGTCACGGTGCCGCCGAATGTTTTCACCGCGAGGGGCACGGCTTCGTTCAGCCCGCCCCGCGCGAACGCCGGACCGATACCGGCTTCGTCGAAAGACTTCTCGACCTGCGATGAGGAAAGCCGCTCCGAAACCCCGGATACTCCCTTCGGCGTGGCTACCACGACCGCGCCGTTTTCGCCCAGGTTCAGCTGCTTGCGGAGGTCCTCCGCGAACGCCGCCCGGGACGGGTAGGGACCGAGTTTCGGCACAACGACGACCTTGACGATGGTCGGTGCCGTGGCGCGGGTGGCTTGTTCGATACGCGCCGTGTCCACTTCACCGGCGAGGTCGGGGTGCACATAAACGCTCCCCGACGAAAGCGCGTTTATGATCGCGTTCGCCTCGGAGTTGCCACGGACAGCGCCGCCGCCGGAGTTCGCCCCTCCGCCGCTACTCGCCGCCGCCGGGTTGCCGCCGACGGCACGGTAGGAGCGCAAAAATCCCCGGTCGTCCTTAACGGAGCGGAGACCCGGGTCCAGACGGATCACGTTGTCCCACGCGGATTTCGCGCCCGCGTCGTCGCCCTGCTTTCGCAGGATCGTACCGAGAGCGACGTACGCGCGCGGATCGCGCTCGTTTGCGCTGATAGCTTGCTCCGCATACCGTTTCGCGCTGCTGTAGTCACCGCGCCGATACGAGGTCTGCGCGTCTTCGAGCGGTCCCGCAAATGCCACCACCGACAAGGACAATGTCAGGGCGAGTAGCGCGGGAACCGTGCCGAAAAAATGTTGTTTCAATAAGTTACGTTTCATGGGCGAAAGCCTTGTATTCATAATCATGTTTTGTTTATCAGACCGCTTCGACGCGGATAGTTATAGTAGTACTGACACGCGAATTAAATTCTGGTTACGTGAGGGGATGCCCCACAAGTATATACGTTATCTGATGTTTACCCGTTTCACTTCTTATCTACCCGCCGTGCTTCCCGGCGTCCTTTTTCTGGCGCTGCTTCCGCTCGCCCGGTGTCACGCCGAACTGACCGCGCCAAAAGCGTCTCCACGAACCGAGATACTCGCCGGGGTGACTTATGACCCCAGCGCCCCGCTCGCGGCGGTGACAAAACCCATCTTCGACGCGAAGAATCCGCCGACCGAGGCACGGACCTTTCGGGTCACGTACAAAGGCGCCGCGAACGCGGTCGTTCCCGCGCTACTGACGGTTCCCGGAAGCGGACGAACTAGATCAAGGCAGTATCCCGCCGTTGTCTTGATCCACGGGCTGAGTAGCCGCAAGGAGGACACGTTGCTTCTGGCGGTCGCGTTCGCCCGACGCGGCTATGCGACGCTCTCCATCGACTTGCCGGTGCACGGCGAGCGGCGGTTGCGCGACGGGCGCACCATCGCGGATCTGACACTGGAGGAAACGCGCCGCGTCGGGGGGGAATCCGTCGCCGATCTGCGACGCGGGGTGGACTACCTATCCACCCGAAGCGACATTGATGTATCGCGCCTGGGATGCGTGGGGATCTCGCTCGGCGGTATTTTCGGCGGCGTTTTCGCGGGCGTGGAAAAACGAATCAAATCCGTCGTGCTCTGGTCGGCGGGCGGCGACTGGGGAGAATTGCTCACCCAAAGCCGTCATCCGTTCGCGCTGAAGCGGCGTGAGAAGGGGAGCCTCCCCGACGCCGAAACGGTGGAAAAAACTCTGCGTGATATAGACCCACTCACTTACATCGCAAACCTCACGCCGCGCCCGCTACTGTTGCTCGCCGGTACCAATGATTACGTGGTTCCGAACGAATGCACGGACGTCCTGTTCGAAGCCGCGAAAGAGCCGAAGAAACTGGTGCGTTATCCCGGCGGCCATATTCCCGATCTGCGTGCCATGACGGTGCGGACGCTGGACTTCTTCGACGGGACGTTACGCCGGGGGAAGTAAAGCCGCCACATCCACGGTAGCATCCGGCGCGAACGATGGCGCGATGGTTTCCGTCTCGCGCTTTTCGACGCGGGTATACGAACCGTCCGGTTGCGGAGCGGTATGGACGTACACCATTCGTTCCTCGACACTGATGACCCAGTATTCCGGAACTCCGGCGCGGGCATACAGTGCCGCTTTCGTGCCCAGATCCATGTCGCGCGTGGAGTCGGCGACTTCGATAGCAAGCCGCATATCTTCCGGCCCCGGCTGGTCCCCCGCGACGTCTAGAAGTGGTTTATTGAGTAAGGCGACATCCGGTTCCGGCTTATTGATTCTGTTGTCCGCACTGGCAACGCGAATCGAGGACTGAGTCTGTGTATAACGCCGATCAAACGCCCCTTGAATCCAATGAATGGCTTCATTCACGCAGTATGCATGTCGTTTGTTTTGCGGCATTTTACGGATGATTACTCCATTGATCAGTTCGTACCTATAGTCGAGAAAGCCCAACTGCTCTAAACGGTCACAGTCCTCTCGGGTCCAGATTACCGCGAAGGGGGCATAATCGGGCTCCATGAACGGAGGGGGTGTCGGGGAAGATACGGTTGCCATGGGTGGATTTATCTCCTGTGAAATGCGTCTGTTATTGTACCACCGCCGCCTACGAACTCGCCGACGTATACGCGCGGGTGGCATACCGCCAGAAGGCGTTGGCGAGTGTCAGGAATACCGCCGTTACCCCGAATGAGAGAAGCAGGGCGGGACCGATGGCACGTTTGCCGAGCAGGACGCTCGCCGGGACGGCGGCGACAAAGGCGAGCGGCACCATATAGGAAATGAAGAACCCGAGCAGTCGGGGGAAAATATCGGGCGGGTAGCGGGCAATAAAGACAACAGTGTCAGTCAACGCGCTGATGTTATCGATCCGGATCAGCCAGAACGATAGCGTCATCATCAACAACTGAATCGAATACAGCGTAATCAGTCCCAGAAGAACCAACACCATCCATGCGCCCATTTGCAGGGGCGAGGGCGACAAATTCAGTAACCAGACAGAGTATCCGAGCACGCCAAACGCGCCGATCAAACTACCGAGTTCGTCCAGGGAAAGGTACCGCGCCGAAACATAAAACAGCGATGGCACCGGTTTCGTCAGCACAAAATCCATCGTCCCCATCCGCACCAATTCGGGAATCTTGCCCAGGTTCTGGGTGAAAAAAATATCCATCAGAGAGCGCACCAACAGGAACGTGCCGAACAGTAAGAAAACCTGCCCTTTGTTCCACGTCCCGACGGAGTCCGTATTCGTGAATATGATCTCGATAAACAGAACGAACGAAACAAGCCATCCGACGTTGGTCATCACCTTCGCCCAGAAGTTGGCGCGAAACTCCAGCTCGCGCACCAGATTGTTACGGGCGAAAACACGATACAGGCGGATATAGCGGTGAAGATTGGTGAGCATGGGGGATTGTACTGTGGGATCAGTAGATCAGATATCGCTTTCGGGATTCCGCGAACATCGCCGCACCGCGCTGAAACTCCGCCCATACTTCCGGCTGTGTGGCACCCGCGAGAAACACCTTTCGCACGCTGTCCGTGCCGCACACCTCGTCGAACAGGCCGATACGGGCGAAAGGGCGCACTGTCGGGGCGGCGGAGCGTAACGCACACAGAAGGGCGAAATTCACCCGGCATAGTTCGGCGGTGGCCATATCCGCGATGCGGACACGCACACCCGCGCAGGTCTTGCCACGAAAAGCGCCCTTTGCCGGGACCCATTGCGCCGGCTGAAAGGCGATCCCCGCCAGGCCGTAGTTGTTCAACACGTCCGCAAACCGCTCCGCATTCACCTTCGGCGAACCACAATACCCGAACGGATTGGCTGTCCCGATACCGACAGACAGCGCCGGCAACTCGCCGACAATTCCGGTCGCGGCATTCAAAATTGCGGCATCGGGCGTCGGGATGTTCGGCGACGTCGGCACCCACGGCGAGCCGCCGAATGTTTCCCAGCCGGCTTGCACCCGCGAAAGGTCCTCACAGGGAATGACGCGCAAATCCGCTTTACGGACATAGCCGCGCCCGACCAATAGCTTCGCCACCTCGCCGAGCGTCATGCCGTGCCGGTACGCGACCGGATACCGGGAAACAAAGCTTACATAGCCGGGTTCCACCGGGCGTCCCTCGACGCGAACGCCGCCGAGTGGGTTCGGGCGATCACAGACGACGACGGGAATTCCATACCTCGCCCCGCTTTCCAGCACGGCACCGAGCGTGGAAAGGTAGGTATAGGAGCGGCATCCCGTGTCTTGAAGGTCGAACAGCAGAACATCGATGCCTTGGAGCATCGCCGCCGTCGGGTACTTCGTTTTCCCGTAAAGCGAATAAACCGGAAGCCCGGTCCGCTTATCCCGGTAGGAAGCGATATACTTGCCGGCAGGGACATCACCGCGGACGCCGTGTTCCGGCCCGAATAGGGCGACGAGTTTTACGCCATCCGCCCGGAAAAGCGCGTCCACGTTCGAGGTTTTGCCATCCGGAAGTATCCCGGTGGGATTCGTGACCAGACCGATGCGCAAGCCGCGCAGTAGTGAAAAGCCCTGCGACGCGAGAGCCGCGATTCCCGGCAAAACAGCGGGCATCGCTACGGCTTTTCCTTCGGCGCGAAGTGCCCCGAGATCATGACGAAGCCCTGTGCGCTCATCAGCACGGTCAGATAAAAGAACATCGCCTCTTCCAAAGGCAAGTGCCCTTGTAGCCGCCACCCGATAATGCCCGCCTCCTGAATCTGCCAGATACCGCGCGCGATCGCGAAATGGTCCGCCAGGGAAAGATAGGTACCACAGATCAGCAACGTGGCGAGTATTAAGCGACGTGCCTGCCACAACATGCGCCACGCGACGATCCATTGCACGGCGAGCACTGGAAGAGACCACCCGAGCAGAATCAGAAGGTAGGAGTACTTACCGAACGGCATCGGTTTGTCCCCCATGTCGCCGGGTCGGGGGGGCGACCGGGATATCCGTACGCAACCATTTCACTTTCCCCAGTAGCAACATCGTCATGCAAACAAAGACCGCCTCGGCGAAATAAAACAGGTATTCTTCCAGCGGCAGGTAGCCGAACCAGAATGGTCGCCCCCAAACAAACGCGGGCGCGAACGTCCACAGTTTCTTGTACGCGGCGAAGTTATCCCACGGCGTCGTGTAAACGAACGCTAACAGGTTTACCAGAACGAGCCCGATCCGGTGATGCCGCGCTATTTTCCCGCGCAACGCGATCAACAAGCCGACCGTTGGCACACAGAGGAAAAGCAGGAGAAAAAGCGAGTACGTCATCAGTTTGGGCGATTAGAATGATCCGGTGGTTGGGTGAGACCCGGCAGCCGTGTCTCACCCCACCACCCGATCTCTCAATTATTGTAGGCTACGCGCCAGACGGTACCACTCTGATCGTCCGTGACGAGCAAAGCGCCGTCTTTGGCGACCGCGACGCCGACCGGGCGGCCCCAAACGTCGCCGTTATCGGTCACGAACCCGGTCAAAAAGTCCTCGTAATAGCCCACCGCCTTGCCGTTTC
>JACMMA010000553.1 GCA_014379275.1 Armatimonadota bacterium
AACTGCCGTTCGCTCTGATGCTCCGCAACCTCTTCGCGGACACCCGGCGCAACGTCCAGGGCGGCGAATGGGTCCAACCGACGGACGCGAACGGGGCACCGACGCTCGCCGAGAAGGCAGCACTCCTGCGCAAATTCGCGGGTGAAATGACCGCCCTCGGGCAAGCCCCGCCGGACGCCGTGCCGCGTTTCCTGACGATGATAGAACCGGGGTAACAAGGATGCGGGCGTGATACGCTCTCTGTATGACCGTCCGCCGTATCACGCCCGACCAGCATACGCTCCACCGCCGGATCCGACTCGCGGCACTGCAGGACGCGCCGGCCTCGTTTTCCACGAGTTATGCCGACGCGGTCGCCCGTCCAGACGAATCGTGGCGGGAAATGACCAACACCTGTTCGCAGGGCACGGACGGCTGCACATTCTTCGCCTTCGACGACAGCGGCGAGGCGGTAGGTATGGTCGGCGGTTTTCGGGACAAGAACGACCCGGACGCCGTGCATCTGGTGGCGATGTGGGTCGCGCCTGCCGCGCGGGGGAGCGGCGCGGCAGGCGCGTTGGTCGAAGCCGTTTTCGACTGGGCGAAGGCAATCCCGGCGAAACGCGTGGTTACGGCGGTCACGGCGGGCAACGACCTCGCCCTCCGCCTCTACGAGCGAATGGGCTTCGCCGCACCGACCGCGCCGCTACCGGACGTGCCTCATGTCAGGTCTTGCGATATTTCCCTGGTGCGGGAGTTGTGATGCGGCGGAGCGGCTGTCTATTCCGTCCCTAAAGTCGTGCCTTCGTCCAACAGTTTCAAATACGCTGCGTAAGTGAAAATCCGGTCGCGCTGTCTGCCGGTGATCTCCTCAACGATGCCTAAGCCTTGTAGCAACTTGATCCCCGATTGAACCGTGGGGTGGCTGACATTCATTTCCGTTGTCGCTTTACGGACCGTTAGCAGGGCGTGCCGCTCCAGATATTGATGGACACGCACTGCGGCAGGCGATTGCCGCCCCAGTGTCGCGATGGCGCGGCGGTCTTGCTCGAAACGTGCTAGAATTTTTTGCGTGGAACCTGCCGCCTGATCCGCTACGTCGCGAACTCCGGTCAGGAAGAACACCAACCACTCTTCCCAGTCGCCGCGCAACCGTACACTGTCCAGCAGTTCGTAATATTGGGCGCGGTTCTTTTTGAAGTAGTAACTTAAATACAGGAGCGGGTCCTTTAGGGCACCTTCGGAACACAGCAGTAGGGTAATCAGTACCCGCCCGATACGCCCGTTGCCGTCCAAGAAGGGATGGATCGTTTCAAACTGGACGTGCGCGAGAGCCGCCTTGATGAGTGTTGGGGTTCGCGAAGGCACATCGTGCAAGAAGTTTTCCAGCGCACCGATGCACTCGGGCACCAGTTCGAAAGGCGGTGGCACATAACGGGCATTGCCGGGGCGGCTACCCCCGATCCAGTTCTGGCTACGCCGAAATTCGCCAGGTTCCCTTGTGCTACCTCGCCCTTTGGAGAGTAAAACTTTGTGTATCTCCCTGAGCAAGCGTGACGATAACGGAAATCCGTCCGTCCGAGTCCGCGTCATCCCAAAATCGAGTGCCGATACGTAATTGGAGACTTCCACCACGTCATCAATCGGAACCCCAGAAACCTCCTCGAATTCAAATAGTAACAGGTCGGAAAGTGATGATTGCGTGCCTTCGATCTGTGAGGATAAGACAGCCTCCTTGCGAATGTAGAAGTACAGAAATAGGGAAATATCCGGCA
>JACMMA010000009.1 GCA_014379275.1 Armatimonadota bacterium
GTTGACCAGGTATTCCGTCGTGACGCCGAACCGCCCGGACGCGACCTGCTTGATCGCCGAGCGTCGGTTGTCGTGAAACCGCTCCGAATCCTCGCCGCCCTCGCCGGTGTTCGATTTGCCGCCGATGGCGTTCATGGCGAGCGCCAGCCCTTCGTGCGACTCGCGCGAGATCGAGCCGAGACTCATCGCGCCGGTCGAAAACCGTTTGACGATGTCGGTCGCCGGTTCGACTTCGTCTAAGGGGACGGCGGAGCGAACGTCCTCGCGCAGGCGCATCAAGCCGCGCAGGGTCATCGCCTGCTCCGCGTGTTCGTTGACCATCTTGCTGAACTCGCCGAACGTTTCGAACGAACCGCTCCGCACCGCCTGTTGCATCTTCGCGACCGAGTCGGGGTTCAGGGCGTGCTTTTCGCCGAACCGCCGCCACTGATACTGACCGCCCGGCTCCAGCGCGAACGACGCCGCGATCTCTTCGGTGGGGTATGCGAACTCGTGCAGTTGTCGCGCCTCACGCTCGATGCCATCCATATCGATGCCCTCGATGCGCGACGGGGTGCCGGTAAAGTACCGGTTCACCAACTCCGACGACACGCCGACCGCCTCGAAGATCTGCGCCCCGCGATACGATTGCATCGTGGAAATGCCCATTTTAGACATGATTTTGAGCAAGCCCTTGCCGACACTCTTGATATAGTTTTCAGCGGCTTTGTGTACGGAAATGTTTTCCGGCAGAAGGCCGTCCTCGTGCATTTCGGTGACGGTCTCGAAGACGAGGTATGGATTCACCGCCGACGCGCCGTAGCCCAGTAGGCAGGCGAAATGGTGCGTCTCCCGCGCCTCGCCGGATTCCAGAATCAGGGCGACGCTGGTCCGGGTGCCCTCGCGGATCAGGTGGTGGTGTACCGCCGAGATCGCCAGCAGGGACGGGATCGGGGCGTTCTCGTCGTTCACACCCTTGTCGCTCAGGATGATTACTGAAACGCCGTACTCGATCATCTCCGACGCTTTGCGGCAAAGCCGCTCTAACGCACGCTCCATCGCGCCGTGCGGCTTATCGACCGGGAACGTCATCGGGAGCGTCGTCGAGCGGAAATCGCCCCAGTGACCTTCTAAGTCGCGCAGGGTGCGCAGTTCCTCGTTGGTCAGCACAGGACCCGACAGCTTGATCTGATGCGCCGCGGACTCGTCGGGGTCCAGTAGCGAGCCGTTGCGCCCGATGTAGCCCTGAAGACTCATGACCAGCGATTCGCGGATCGGGTCGATCGGCGGGTTCGTGACCTGCGCGAACAGCTGCTTGAAATAGTTGTACAAGGGTTGCGGACGGTGCGACAGAACGGCGAGCGGCGTGTCGGTGCCCATCGAGCCGATCGGTTCCTCGGCGTTTTTCGCCATCGGTTCGATCAAAAGGCGCACATCCTCCGTGGTATAGCCGAACGCCTTTTGCCGCGCCATCAGGTTCTCGTGGTCGAAGTCGTAGGGCGACGCGCCGGATTTCGGTAGGTCGGACAGATCGATGCGGTTTTTCTGCAACCAATCGCCGTACGGAGCCTGCCCACAAACCGTGCTTTTTACTTCCTCGTCCGACACGATGCGCCCCTGCGCGGTGTCCACCAGGAAAATCTTGCCCGGTTGCAGTCGCCCGCGCTCCACGACTTCTTCCGGGGCGAATTCGATCACGCCGGTTTCGGACGCCAGTACGACTAAATCATCTTTCGTGATCGTGTAGCGTGCCGGGCGCAGTCCGTTGCGGTCCAGAACAGCGCCGATCTGCACGCCGTCCGAGAAGGCTACGGCGGCAGGCCCGTCCCACGGTTCCATCAGGCACGCATGATACTCGTAAAAGTCGCGCGTCTGCTGGTCCATCAGGGCGTTGCCCGCCCACGCTTCGGGAATCAGCGTCATCATCGCGTGCGGCAGGGAGCGGCCGGCGGCGAGCAGTAGTTCGACCGCGTTATCCAGGGTCGCCGAGTCCGAGCCGTCCATGTTGACGAGCGGGAAGCATTTCGGCAGATCGTCGCCGAGGAGCGACGACGTCAAGCCCGCCTCGCGCGCCTTCATCCAGTTGCGGTT
This sequence comes from Armatimonadota bacterium, assembly GCA_014379275.1. Taxonomy (GTDB): domain Bacteria; phylum Armatimonadota; class Armatimonadia; order Armatimonadales; family Armatimonadaceae; genus JACMIU01. Next base: position 2,071 of record JACMMA010000009.1, read on the forward strand.
GCCGCGCAGGGTATTTATCTCGCCGTTGTGGGCTAAGAAGCGGTACGGGTGCGCCAGCGGCCACGACGGGAATGTGTTCGTCGAGAACCGCTGGTGCACCAGCGCGATAGCCGAGACCATATCCGGGTCGGTCAAATCGGCGTAATACGAACGCATCTGGTTCGGGAGCAGCAGTCCCTTATAGATGAGCGTTTTCGACGACAGCGACGGGATATAGAACTCCTTGTCGGCGTGCGGAATCCCGGTCGCGTCTTCGATCTCGTTCTCGATCACGCGCCGGACGACGTACAGCTTGCGGTCGAACCGCGCGTCGTCCGGGGTCTGCAAGCCATGTCCGATGAAAAATTGCCGCACGACCGGCTCGGCGGCGCGGGCGTCACGCCCGATGCCGCGGTTGTCGGTCGGCACCGCGCGCCACCCGAGGAAACGCAGCCCCTCGCGGCGCGTCGCGGATTCGATAACCGTCTCACACTGGCGGCGGGCATCCTCGTCACGGGGCAGGAACACCATCCCGACGCCGTACTGTCCGGGGGCGGGTAGCGCGACGCCGAGCGTTTCGCACTCGCGGCGCAGGAGGGCGTCCGGTACCTGGATCAGAATCCCCGCGCCATCCCCGGTTTCCGGGTCAGACCCGCTCGCGCCGCGATGCACGAGGTTATCCAGGACCTGTAACCCCTTTGCCACGATGTCGTGGGAACGTTTGCCTTTGATGTGCGCGACAAACCCGACCCCGCACGCGTCGTGCTCGAGGCGTGGGTCGTATAAGCCGTGTTTTACCGCGTTCGCAGCCCCTTCGGGTGCGCCCGTTATCAAAGCAGCAGTTCTGGTATCCATCAGCGACATAAGATGAAACTTCCTGTTCCTAAACTATAATGCAAACAAAAATGTTGGGTTGGTCCGGTGGCTGGCGTGGGGAGAATACGCCGCTTGGTTACCGGGTCGTGCGAAACGCGAGTATGCGGCACGGTTCTATGGTGTGTACGGCGCGAAGGAGAACCGACGTTACCGGAGTGGCAAACTGTTCTCTCTTGTTGATGCTTATTGAGTACAAAGCACCTGCGACGATTTCACGTTTTTCGGTTTATGCCAACACCCCTTGGGCGAATGGCACCAACGCTTCATCGCGGCGGCAACGTTCGCCTGGATTGCGAACTCGGACAAGCATGGGCAACGTAGGGATCCGTCGCTTGAATGACACCTCCGAAACGAACGGGGGCGGGATAGGAATATATCATGTCCAAGCATGGGTGGCAAACGATGTTTCCGATGGGAGTTATCGGGTTTATCTATGACCGGCTTACCGTAATATCACCGTGGAAAGTTAACATAAACTTAACAGTGACTTAACATATATCCATCATGAATCGGTATATACTGATAACCGCGAGGCAATGGCGCGTCAGCAACCAGATGGGGAACACCCCAAAAAGGAAAATATTATGAAGTCATTGTGTTCGTCTATGTTATCTTTGTCGCCGTCCGGTTCGATTCGTACCGGATCCGTCGTCGCCCGCACCCGTTTCGTGCGGTATGGGTTCACCCTGATAGAACTGCTCGTAGTTATCGCAATTATAGCAATCCTCGCCGCGATCTTGTTTCCCGTATTCGCACAAGCGCGAGAGAAGGCCCGCCAAACCGCGTGTTTGTCCAATATGAAACAAATCGGTAACGCGATGATGATGTACGTTCAGGACTACGATGAGTCGCTTCCGCTCTGGAACCTGGGTCTGGTCGGTATACCCGTTACCGTGCCCCGCGACGGTTATTGGTCGGCGAAACTCACCCCCTATGTCAAAAGCGGTGATCCAGGAGCGGGCGATCACGGCGGTGTGTGGCGTTGTCCCAGTCTCGGTTCTCAGGGGGAAGCGGAAAACGGACCCAGCTACGGCATGAATAACCATCTCGTGCTAGAAAACCCCGGCTACTTATCCCCCCAAACGACATGGGGAAGCCCGTCCAAATACCTGCGCGAAATCTCGCTCCCACAAACGGAAGTGCCGGCGAGCATCGTTTACGCGGGCGAGTCGGGAAACCGGTTCCGCCTGGCATCGCCCACCGCATTTCAGACTTCCAGCCTGACGGCAGGCTATACCCGGCGCATTCCCTTCACTCCCGCCAGTCCAGGAAACGCCTGGGAAGTCCCACATCGCCACAGCGGCGGCGGAAACTACATCTTTATGGACGGTCACGCCAAGTGGTTCAAGCGCGAGGCGATGTTCCCCGCGCCGAACAACGCCGCGAACCGTAAAACGGCGGCGGGGATCACGGCGGAAAACTGGGAGCCGAGCGAGATTAAACGAGCAGAGTTCAAAAGGATTTCGTTGTAAGACGGGGAGAACTTTAACCACAGAGGGCGCAGAGGGCACAGAGACTGGAGGGAGATTATTCGAGCCGGACCTTGCCGAATCAGGCAAGCGTCTTCAACAGAAAGCGAGCGTAAACCCTCCCTAATTTTCTCTCTGGTCTCCGTGCCCTCCGTGCCTCCGTGGTTAAATCTCTTCATGTTCGACTTTTTCAAGAAGCGTCGCCGGGAAGGGGTCACGCGGGAGCCGTTCCCCGACGCGTGGCTCGGATACGTGCGTGGCAACGTGTCGCATTTCGCGGTGCTTTCCGAAGCGGAGCGGGCACAACTCCTAGACGACCTGCGCATCTTCCGCGCCGAAAAATCGTGGGAGGGCGCGGGCGGCTTGACGCTCACGGACGAGATCACGGTCACGATCTCTACCCTGGCATGCCTGCTGACGCTCGGACTGCCGGAGCGCGACGACTACTTTCGCGGCGTTTCCACGATCATCGTTTACCCGGCGGGCTACCGCGTCACGGAAACGCGGCTGGCGAACCCGGTCGGGGTGCTAGAAACCGGGCACTCGTGGCGGCTCGGCGAAGCGTGGCGCGGCGGACCGGTGATTTTATCCTGGGCGGACGCGCGAGCCGGGGGGCGGGGCACGGCGGAAGGCTCGAACGTGGTGTTGCACGAGTTCGCGCACAAACTAGACATGGAGGATGGTAACGCCGAAGGAACCCCGGTCCTGTATTCCGACGCGCAGTACGACGAATGGCACCGCGTGATGAGCCGCGCCTACGACCGGTTGCGCGGGCGGCTGTGGTGGAAATACCGGGGCATGGACGGCGATCTGGTTCTCGACCCCTACGGCGCGACCGACGCCGCCGAGTTTTTCGCCGTCGCCACCGAAGCGTTCTTCGAGCGTCCCCGCGCCCTGCGCCGCCGCTGGCGCGACCTATACGCCGTGTTAAAGGACTACTACCGGCAGGACCCGGCGGCGCGGGTGATCGGGTATCTGCGGCGTATGCACCACAGCGAGCGTCCGCACTGGTTCGGGGAGTAATGCGGTTCGGGGGTTGTTACCGGCGGGTAACAACCCCCAGAATTAATTCACCACCGCGTTAACCACGCCGCTGACGCGAAACGTGCCGGATTGCCCGTTGTTAGTGGTGCCGGTATTGGCATCCATCTGGACATTCTCGAAATATAGTTTGATTGATTTCGGGCCGATGGCTTCCAGCACTACTGTGCCGCCGGTCGCCAGATAAAACTGCGTCTTGTCAGTCGTGGTGTCCGTCACGCCATAGCCGAGGAATGCGTTGCCTTTGGCGTCCGCCGCAAGTCCGTTCCCGCTCATATTCAGGATCGAGAAACTGCCCGGCGCCAGAATGCCGAGACTGGGGAGGGTATTCAGACTCAACGTCACGACGCGCATTGTCCCCGCCTTTACTTCGGTAATCACGACGCGTGCCGAGCCGTCAGTGCGGTTAAACGTAATGGCCGCCGTATTGTCGCTCGCCCGCATGTTCGCCGTGTCGAACCCGGTTGGCGTCCCGCTCGGGGTCAGGAAAAACACGTCGCCGTCGCCGGTAGCATTTCCCGAAACCGGCGTCGGGGTCGGTGCGGGTGACGGGCTGACGGAAGGCGACGGCGTGGGAGTCACGACTGGTGACGGCGTCGCGGTGGGAGACGGGGACGGCGAGGCGGACAGTTGCGTCGAGCCACCATCGTCCGATCCGCCGCAACCAGCCAGACCGACGACGGCAAAGAGAACCACGGCGTAACCCAGAGCGGTCGGCACGGTGTAGCGACCACGACTGAAAACGAATGTAGGCGAAAATGACATGGCGAAACGATCCTTTGATGCGATGATTCGGAACGGAAAATCTCGTTCCCGTCCCATTGAACCTATCGTAACAAGTCATCGTTACAGAACCGTTACAACCCTGACCGCCCTACCCAGAGTTCTGACGTAGCCAATCTGCATCCGCAAGATCTTTCGGAAGACCCGCCGCTTCCTTGTTTTGCAACAGATGTTCATGACTCAGAGTGAACACCGATAAGTCGTCTATTTGTGTGGCTACGCGTGATTCCCATGCCTCTGCGGAATCAACACCGTCAATTTTCGTGATTATATCAATGCGCCGCGGCGGCAACCCCATTTGAAAAACGATCTCCGGTTGGTAAAAATCGGACTCTTCGACTTTATCCATGGGCGCACCGAAACGCGACAGAGCAACAATGATCCGCCGAGCATTTTCTTTGCCGCATTCGACCCATAAGTCAATGTCACCGGTAGCGCGTACTCGCCCATGTGCCGCCGGAGCATACGCGCCGATCAACAAAAATTTAACTGGCGCCGCGGAGAACTCTGCCAATATGTCGTGATGATCGGGGTTCATGCATCGGTTCTCCGGTAAATACCCATGCGTCCTGCGTTATTTGCCAGACGAGGGCAAAACGTGCCTGTACAGTCAGTTGAGACGTATCTGGTTCCGCACCTTGTTCGCGTGTTTTTTCGAACGTCCAGTTGCGTTGTCGGTCCGCCCGGCGTTCCTCGGCAGTTTTTGTGAGCGACGTACTTTCCATGCTGTATTTTATCCCGCTCCCGCTTGGATAGAATCGCTCGCGCTTTCCGCATTCTGCTCGGTCGGCATCGCGCTTCGGAACTGCGCTGCGTACAGTTTTTCGTAGGCGCCGCCCTTCGCCAGCAGTTCGGTGTGCGTGCCGCGCTCGACGACGCGGCCTTTGTCCATGACGAGAATCTGGTCGGCGGCGAGGATCGTGGAAAGCCGGTGTGCGATGGCGAACGTCGTGCGGCCTTTGGAGAGATTCGAAAGTGCGTCCTGTATCAGTCGTTCCGAACGCGTGTCCAGCGCGGACGTGGCTTCATCGAGTATCAAAATCGGCGGGTTTTTCAGCAGGGCGCGGGCGATGGCGATCCGTTGCTTCTCCCCGCCAGACAGTTTGTAGCCGCGCTCGCCGACCACGGTGTCGTAGCCTTCGGGGAGCGACGCGATATGGTCGTGGATCGCCGCCGCCTGCGCCGCCGCGATCAGTTGTTCGTCGGTGGCGTCCGGGCGGCCGTAGCGCAGGTTCTCGCGGATCGTGTCATGAACTAAGTACGTTTCCTGCGTCACAACGCCGATGATCTTGCCGAGGGAGTCTAGCTTGATATTTTTGACGTCGTTGCCGTCAATCAGGACGCGCCCGGCTTCGGCGTCGTAGAGGCGGGGGATCAGGTACGTCAGCGTCGTTTTGCCCGCCCCGGACGCCCCGACCAGCGCGACGAACGACCCGGCTTGCGCGTCGAACGATACGTCGGTCAGCGTCGGCGACTCCTGCGATTCCTCGTAACGGAACGTCACGTTCTCGAAGCGTACCGCGCCGCGCGTGTCGCTCGGCGCGAGAATCACGGCATCGGGGGCGTCGGTAATCGCCTGTTTCATGTCCAGGTACTCGAAAATGCGCTCGAATAAGCCGAGCGACGAGTACAGTTCGGCTTGCACGGAAAGCAGACCGGTCAGCGGGAAGAGGAGCGCGGCTTGCAGGGCGGTAAAGCCGACGATAGTGCCGATGGTCAGGTTGCGGTCGCCTTGCTCGACGATCAGGTAGCCTGCCAAAGCGTAGACGAAAACCGGCGTCAGACTGAACGAGAGTCGGATCAGGTTGAAGAAGACGCGCATGATCATCTGCCCCTTGACCTGATTTTGCGTGAATTTCTCGTTGTCGTCCGCGAACCGGTCCAGTGTGTACTGTTGCCGCCCCGACGTTTTGACCAGTAGCACGCCCGACACCGACAGGGTTTCCTGCATCGTCGCCGACAAACTCGCGTTCAGCACCGCACCTTCTTTGCGCACCACGCCCGCGATGGTACCGATACGCGACGCGATCACGGCGAACAGCGGGAGTAACCCGACGCTCATCAGCGTCAGGCGCCAGTCGAAGAAAGACATGGCGACTAGTGACGAGATCACCGTCGCGCCGTTCGACAGGATCCCGGCGACCGTGTCGGACATCACGCTCTGAACATTCGTGACATCGTTGAGGAGGCGCGACTGGATTTCGCCGGTGCGGGTTTGCGTGAAGAACGAAAGCGGCATCCCCTGCAAGTGCTTGAACAGTCGCTGCCGCAGGTCGCGCAAGATTCGCTGACCGAGCAGTACCGAAAGATAACCATAGCCCAACCCGCAGAGGGTCGAGCCGAGTTGCGCCACGCCGGTGCCGGCCGAGTACCGGACGATGGCGGGGAAGTCTTCCTTGAGTAAGCCTTTATCGATCAAAAGGCGCAACAGATACGGCGGCAAAATCCCGAGCGCGGCGGAAAGTAGCACCAGCACGACAATCCCGGCGAGCAACATCTTGTACTGCGCGAACGTCGCAAATACCCGCTTGATCGTCGCCGGATCGATCTTTTTCGGGGGACCATCGCCGCTCCCTTTGCCGCCGCCCATTCCACGCATAGCCATAGGTGTATTGTACCGGCAATCGTGCGCTAACCTGTTACCGCTCCTTCGGCGGGTGCGCCCTCCAGAATTCCTGCCAGCACCCGGACGGTTTGGCCCGGTCCTTGGAATACAGAACGCAACGGAGTCCAGGTCACGTCTTCTCCGCCCGGCATCGCGTGCCGAACTGCCACACTCAGGGCGATTGCATTATCGTTCCCTCGGTTGAAACGCGGTTATGAACGCGGGTTTCAACTTGACTCCCTGACTATTCCGCCGTATCATAAATATTGAGTACAAATTCATTTTAATGAATATAAATTCACTAGCCATGAACGAACCATTTCAAGAACAGGTGGCGCATCTACGCCGTACACAGATCTTAACCGCCGCGGTCACCGTATTCGCCGCGCGTGGCTTCCACCGTGCCACTATCCGTGACGTGGCGAAAGCCGCGGGCGTCGCCGACGGCACGATCTACAACTATTTCCCGAACAAAGCCGCGCTCCTGCTGGGCATCCTCGACCCGCACAACGAAAGCGAAGGGCGCAGCGATCCCGCCCCTCCGCCTCCGGACGCGGTTGACGCTGACGCTCGGGAGTTCTTCCGGCACCTCTTCCGGCTCCGGTGGTCCTTGCTCGCGGGGGATAAACTTTCCGTGTTACGGGTAGTGCTTTCCGAGGTGCTGGTTAATCCCGAACTGCGTACGTTGTATGTCGAGCGGGTAATCGCGCCGACATTCGCGCTGGCGGCGCCGCATCTGGAGCGGCTTATCGCGGCGGGACGACTGCGCCCGCTAGACGTTCCGTTAACGTTACGCACGATGACGGCGACCTTTCTCGGCTTAGTGACGCTACGTTTTATGGGCGACCAGCACCTACAGGACCAGTGGGATGATGTCCCCGAACTACTGACCACACTGCTACTCGACGGCATGCTGCCGCGCGGTAGTGCCGCCCCGAGCGGCGAAGGAGATTCCCATGGCACCGTTTGAAAACGTCCAGATTGCCAGCCCCGCATTCAAAGCCGACCCGCACCCGTTTTACGCCCGGCTTCGCGCCGAAGCCCCGGTCTGCCGGGTGCGCCTGCCGGACAAACAGGAGGCGTATCTCGTTTCACGTTATGACGACGTGCTCGCCCTTCTCAAAGATCCGCGCTTCGCGAAGGATCGGCATAACGCCCTGACGGCGGTGCAACTGCGGAAACAGCCGTGGATCCCGCCAGTGTTCGCGCCGCTCCTACGCAACATGCTGGGCTTAGACGACCCCGACCACGCGCGGCTGCGCGCACTGGTACAGAAGGCATTCACGCCGCGCCGGATCGAGCAGATGGCGGAGCGCATCGGTATACTCAGCGACCGCCTATTAGACGATGTGGAGGCGCGCCGCGTGCGCGGGCACCCGTCCGACTTCGATCTGATCCGCGACTTTGCCACGCCGCTCCCCGTAACCGTGATCGCCGACCTGCTTGGTGTGCCTCCGAGCGACCGCGAGAACTTCGCACGCTGGTCGAATACGATCATAAAAAATACCGCGTCGCCCGCGGAAATGCTGTTCGCTGTCCCCGACCTGCTGGCGTTCGTGCGCTTCCTGAGGCGTCTTATTCGCGAACGCCGCGCCGCGCCGCGCGATGATCTGACGAGCGCACTGGTACAGGCGGAGGAAGCGGGTGACCGGCTGAGCGAGGACGAACTACTCGCCATGATGGCTATTCTTCTTACGGCAGGGCACGAAACCACGGTGCACTTGATCGGAAACGGCGTGCTCACGTTACTGCAACACCCTGCACAGTTGGAATGTTTGCGCGCCAAGCCGACGCGGATTAAGGTCGCGGTGGAAGAGCTGTTGCGCTACGCCAGCCCGGTGGATGTGACGACCCAACGATATGCGCGCGAGGATCTGGAGTTTGCGGGCACGTCGATCCCGCGCGGGGCGCTGGTGTTCGGCGTGATCGGCTCCGCCAACCGCGACGAGCGCCAGTTCGAAAACCCCGACACGCTCGACATCGCCCGTCAGCCGAACCGGCACCTCGCGTTCGGTCAGGGCAGTCACTACTGCGTCGGGGCGTCGCTCGCCCGGATGGAAGGGCAAATCGCCATCAACACGCTGCTCCGTCGCTTCCCGGGACTGCGGCTCGCAGAATCACCGGACCGTTTACGCTGGCGGCGTGGTCTGGTGCTAAGGGGTCTCGAATCGTTACCACTGGGCATCGCATCCGCCCTGTCCGCACGGGAGTAGCGGGAACCGGTATATCTCAGGATGATTCCGCCCCTGCCAAACCGCGCGCCGGGCGGGTAAGTAGCCGTCATGAGCGGCTATAGATCCGTCATGCCTGTTCCTCTGAGGGGAAGATTCTTTGTGACGATAAGCAAACCTCCCATCCACAGGAGTGCCGGGAAAACCAGGCTGCGCTGCATCAGACCGGTCCACCAGCGCCCTTCCCAGCCGAGCGATTGCAGATAAAAGGTGGCGCCGACGATCCCGCCGACGGCGACCACCCCGCACCCGACGGCGAGATAGGCGATTCCGCGCCAGTGCGGTTCTTTGAAGCTACGGGCGCAGACGGAAAGCGCGGTCAGCAGGAGCGGGAGGAACACCATCGTCGAAAGGGGGTTGTGAATCAGCCCCGTCACCGTGCAGGGTTCGACCCGGTCCGCTGATCCGCACGTGAACCGGTCGGTCGTCAGGTCGGAAAGGTCGGTCGGGAAGACGCCGAGTAGCCCGAGGGCGATCCCCGCGATAGCCACCAGAATCGCCTCCCGCCGCAGACGGCGCAGGGTAACGGCGGTCGCCATCGCGCCGAGCGCGAGCAGGAAAAAACAGGCGATCATTAGCGGCGCGTAGTCGGTGCGGACGAATTCGCTCAAAAAATTAACCGGCTGGTACGGGATGTGTGCGCCGGTCGTCGCGTGCAATTGTGGTGTCGGCAATGCGTGGAGGACCAGTAAGCCGATCCCCGCCAATATCAGTGTGATGATCCCGATCCGCCGCGCCACCGTTTCGATGGTCCCCTCGTGTGTCGTCATGTCGGCGTATTGTAGCGTTCGGCAAAGCGGCGTGCATGGGGCGAAAGTCCCATGTTGCACGTCGGCGGGGATGTTCCCTCCTCCGTTGGAAACCTTCGCGCCCAGAGGGCACCCGGTTTCCTTCGGAAACGGGCTTGCCGAACTCGTCAGGCGGTCCCGTCGCTCGTCTCCTATTCCCGCAGGGAACGCAAGCCGAAGGCTTCCACCGGAGGAGGGAACATCCCCGTCTTGCACCATCGCCTCGTTCGCCGTAAAATCGAACGATTATTCTACGAAAGAAGCCGCGTTATTTCCTAACCGGCACAGTACAAAACACACCATGTCGGGACATAGTAAATGGCATAACATCCGCCTGCGTAAAGGGAAGCAGGACGCGGTGCGCTCTAAATCGTTCACAAA
>JACMMA010000079.1 GCA_014379275.1 Armatimonadota bacterium
AACGGGCTAGGCTTTTTGAAGCCGTCCTGCATATACAGAATAACCGGCGACTCCATCAAGTGCGGGGTCTGCGGGCAGATGTTCGGTACCCGGATCAGGTACGAAGCATCCTGTACCAGAATCCCCGTATGGCGGTGGTCGGGATGGTAATCGTTGGTCCGGTGCGTGAACAGCAGGTCCGGTTGAAATTCGCGGATGAGACGAATAAACTGCTCGCGCGTGGCAAGGTCGGTTTCCAGGCACCCGTCGGGGTTATCGAGCACCTCGTACTCGATGTCCGCGAGTTCCGCCACGCGCCGGGTTTCCTCGAACCGCCGCCGCGCCAAAGGACCGCCGCCCATTTCGTGATGCCCCGCGTTGCCGTTCGTGGCGGATACGTACTTAACCACGTCGCCACGTTGCCGGTATTTGGTCGCTAGCCCGCCGCTCCCGATCTCGCAGTCATCGGGGTGCGCCCCGATCATCATCACCCGTAGGGGCGAGGTTTCCGTCGTTTCCGCATCCGCTATTTCTTGAGACATGGTATTTTCTATTTCTGTCCGTTCGCTATTTCGATCTCGCCGCTACGAATGAACGGCGGGACGTGGCAATTGTGAGCACAGTACCATAGCCCGGCTAACAAACACAATCCCCGCATTCCGTGGTTTTCTCGCCCAGAGGACATTCGGCAATGCGGAAGTTCCCAAAGAAAACTTCGCACGCGGGCAGGAACCCGCGTGCGCTACGGCAACGAACCTAACGCTTTTTTAACGCCCGGTCCGTACACTGGGTCCACAGGGTTGGAACGACACCTTGAAGACGTAAGGAGTACAGAAAATGATGTGGACAAACAGAGCACGCGGCACGAAGCGGATCGGGTTCGGCGCGTATGGGTGGATCGCGGCGGGGATCATCGGCGCTTCCCTGCTGACGGGATGCGGCGGCGGGGACGACGACCAGAATACGCAGGTGTTGCCAACCCCGATACCCGCGTCCTCTCAGCCGCCCCCGCCATCCACCCGTGAACAGACGATCACGCTGACCGCCACGAACACCGGCAACGCCAATATCCAGGCCGGAACTTTCCCGCTGACGGGCACGCCGAACGGCCGCTTCGTCAACGGCGTGCGGGTGCGCGGCGATTACCAGTTTACTGTCTCAGGCAGGGCACTTTTGAGCACGTTCACCCTGGGCAACAGCGCCAACACGGAATTGCAGGTGGGCGACGCCGTGGACCTGTCCGTTTTCCGCGCCGCCTACACCCAAACGGGTCCCGGTACCAGTTTCTTCTCCTGGAGGTCGCGAAGCGGTACCGCCCGAATCACCGCCATCTACGACCGATCGATTTATGTGTTCACTCTGGAAGATATGATCATGGAACCGGAACCGAGCGCCCCGGACAACGACGCCTCCGGTTCCTTCACGGTAAAAGGGGATGGCTACGTGCTCATCGCCAACTGAGGGCAGTGCGACAGCTGCCTCGCTCCCTTGCGCGTGCAAAATGCCGGGGACTAAGCGGGGCACGGTCTATCGATTCACAAGGCGACGGAGACCTGTCCCCGACCGGTTCTGAAGTAGGTCCGATAAGTCCGAAGAACGTGCCCCGCTTGATTCCTGAAGTTACGGTCGCAGACTAGTTTCGGAACTATCTGGCGTATGATCTGGTTCTCCCGACATTCTGGTGACTCGGGCTGGAGCGCTTCTATAGAGCGAGATTCCCTCGTTTTATCGAAGCGGCTACCCGGTGCAGAGAGAGCCTGGTCATCGGCTAGACGGGATAGTGAGAGGAGCGAAGGACAGAATGGAGGAACAATCGACGCCCCAGAGTCAGGTGTTCGTGGACTATCTCTACGCGCAAGCGGCGGCTGCCATCGAGCAGTTGGATACGGCGACGGCAAGCGATGTGTATGCCCTGTGGCTGATGCTGATCGAGCATGATCGCGTCCTTGAGGTCGGGTCTTTGGACTATGCCACCCGATCCGATCTGCCACCCGATCTGACCGACAAGGACCGCGCAACATGGAGTCCTGGCCGCCGGACCGGAACTCTAGCACTGGGTCTGTGTCGTCCCGCCCCCGGCCCCTTCGACGATCCTGAGGACAGTGCCGATCTGTACGGCATAGAACTGTGGGAGGCATACTGGAGGACGCGCACCAGGCGCTTTGAGGGCACCGAGGCGGAAAACCGAGCCCTGCACGCCCACGCCACACTCCAGTGGCATCGCAACACCTGTCCGGACCAATTCACCCCGCAGCTCGCCGCCTACCTGGACCGACTGGAGGCTGTCTTGAGGGTCACGCCGCCCGAGCGGGCGGAGCTAGAGGACGATGGCCGCTATCTGGTGAACCGCTACCGCCAGGAGCGCCGGGAAGCCATGCTGGCTGCATACATACAGGTCGCCCAGCGCCTGCATACCGGGGGAATTCTTGAGCGGCAGTGCGGACGACCGGTCCCGGTGGGGATCGCCTTCGAGGGGGATGACTCCGCCCCCGGTTGGGCGAAAGAAGCTACGGGGCGCGCGAACCCCCCCGGTCTGGCCACGGGCATGGAACGGTGGATGCAGGGACGCACCGACCAGCAGCGTGAAGCCGAACGCTTGCTGTTCGAAGACACGGGGAGGCTTCCTTTCGAGGAGCAGGCATCTTTCTGGGCACGGGTCATTCTGGAGATCATCCCGGCACGAGACGGTGCTCGCGGCAACACACTGTCCCCGCAAGTGGGCGCGATGGCGCTGTCGGCAGAGGAGATAGCTGCCCGTGTGGCGCTCACACCGGCGCGGCGCGGGGCACTCGTACGGCATCTGATCCCCTTTATCGAAGCACTCGGTGGAGGCGGCCAGCCGTCCGCGGAAAGATTGACAGCAGACGAAGCGCGTCGCGTTGCCCCTTCCTTGTTGCCAATAATCGAGGGATTGACGGGCTCCCCGCGCCGGCGCCGGGCTATCGGGGAGGACGTCGTAGAGCGTCTGTACCGCCTCTGGGAGGATCTGG
>JACMMA010000554.1 GCA_014379275.1 Armatimonadota bacterium
ACCCGAAACCCAGTATCGCGGGCGGGACGCTCGCCGATTATGGCACGCTCGCGCCGATCCAGAACGCAAAAGGAGTGACGTTCCGCAAGTCGCAAACCCCGGACGCCGCCGGGTGGTTTGTCGAGAACGACGCGAAGGCGGTTCCCGCGTTGTAGGGTTAACACCAGTTCGGTGCGGGGGTGAAAACCCCCGAAAGTAGACAAAATGAAAAGCAATACATGGAATAGACGGCGGTTTCTCGTGTCCGTGGCGGGGGCGGCGTTCGCGCCGCTCCTGCTGACGGCGACTGTCGGTTGCGGCGAGAACGGCGGATCGTCCACCGGCGACATCGGAGCCCGCGAAAGTAAGTCCGGCGCGACAGGTCGGCAACCCACTTCTGCCGCCCCTTCGGTCTTTCGCATCGGTCATCAGAAAGCCGACACGCTCAACCTGCTCAAACTGCGCGGCACGCTCGACAAACGGCTCGCCGAAAAAGGCGTGAAAGTCGAATGGCTGGCGTTCCCTGCCGGACCGCCGCTTCTGGAAGCCCTCGGCGTCGACAGCCTCGATTTCGGCTCGACCGGCGAGTCGCCTGCGATCTTTGCGCAAGCCGCCGGGACGCCGTTTGTATATATCGCGAACATCCCGAACACGAACAACAACGGCGACGGGCAGGCATTGATCGTGCCGAAAGGGTCGCCGATCCGGACGCTCGCGGATTTGAAGGGCAAGAAGATCGCGGTCGCGCGGGCATCCGGGGCGCATAATTTTCTCGTGCAGATCCTGCAACGGGCGAACATCCCGTATACGGACGTCGAACCGATCTATCTTTCGCCGCCGGACGCCCGGGCGGCGTTCGACGCGGGCAAGGTGGATGCGTGGAGCATCTGGGACCCGTATCTGACCGTCGCACAGCGCACGAACGAGGCGCGGGTTTTGATCAACGCGAAAGGCATCGTTTCGCCGGGACCCTTCTATCTGGCATCGACGCCGTTCGCGAAAGCGCACGGCGCGATCCTGAAGACAGTGCTGGAGGAGATCGAAGCCACGAGTCGCTGGGGGCGCGAGCATATCGAGGAGTCGGCGGAGATTCTGAGCAAGGACACCGGCGTGGAGAAGGAAACGCTGATCGACCTCGCGAAACGGCGACCGCGCGGCGCGAAGTATATCGGCTTGCGTCCGATAGACGACGAAGTTATCGCCGAGCAACAGCAGGTCGCCGATAACTTCGGGAAGATCGGTCTGCTCCCGAAGCCGGTCGTGATCAAGGAAGCAACACTTTCGCCGGGGGAATACGCGGCGATAAACCCGCGCCCGGTGGTAGCCCTATCGGGTGGCGAAAACGGGAAGGGGACGCGATGATCGCTTCTTCCCGGAACGGCGTGGCAGGAGAAAAGATAGTCATCGAACGGGATGCGCCGCCGATGGGGGTCGGCGGCACGACTCGTAACGCGGGCGTGGATCAGGCGATGCGTACCCTGCTCGCCTTTTTCGTGCCTGTACTCCTGCTGACGCTATGGCAAGTCGCCTCGATGCGGGGCATCCTCCCGGCGCGGATTCTGCCCGCGCCGCTCGCCGTGCTCGCCGCCGCGCAGAAACTGGTCGTTTCCGGCGATCTGTGGCGGCACCTGTCGGTCAGCGCGGGGCGGGCGTTTCTCGGTCTCGCGGTCGGCGGGGGGATCGGGTTCGTTCTGGGGCTGATCACCGGGGCGAGTCGCTGGGCGGAAACCCTGTTAGATGGCACGGTGCAGATGCTTCGCGCCATCCCGAACCTCGCGCTCCTGCCGTTCGTGATCATCTGGTTCGGTATCGGCGAGGAGGCGAAGACGTTTCTGATCGCGTTCGGCGTGTTCTTTCCGCTGTATTTGAACACGTATCACGGGATTCGTTCGGTGGATTCCGACCTGGTGGAAATGGCGCGGGCATACGGACTGCGCGGGTTGCCATTGTTCTGGCACGTGCTACTGCCGGGCGCGATGCCGTCGGTGCTGGTGGGGTTGCGCTTCGCGCTCGGCTCGATGTGGCTGACGCTGATCGCCGCCGAAGCCTTAGCCGCGCAGTCTGGCATCGGCTACTTGACCACGACCGCCCGCGAGTTCATGCAAACGGATGTGGTTCTGGTCGGCGCGTTACTGTATGCCCTGCTCGGCAAATTAGCCGACACGGCGGTGCGATTTTTAGAAGGGTATCTACTACGTTGGAAAACGGCGCGGGCATCCGCATAGACGGCGTTTCAAAATCGTTCGGCGAGCGACAGGTGTTGACCGACATTTCGCTGA
>JACMMA010000080.1 GCA_014379275.1 Armatimonadota bacterium
TATGACCGCGGGAACGTGGCTCAACTTCGCCGCCAGCGGCGGCATCACGTATTCGCGCCCCCCATGGACGTGGACGACATCGAACCGATGTTCGCGGATGATGTCCTGTAGTTTGGGTAGCATCGGCAAATCATTCGTGTGGCGTTGGTGGAGGGGAATCGTCGGGATGCCGCGCCGCGCCGCATCCTCTTCGACGAATCTGCCCGGCACCGCCGTGATATGCACTTCATGACCGCGTTTGACCAGTTCCTCGGATAGATTGAGCAGATGAAGCTCTGCCCCACCCCAAGCTTTGAAGCAAGAGGCACATTGTAGAATACGCAAGGGCCGGGACGCGTCGCTGCCAGGGGAGGTCATTGCGCGACTTTCCCTTTATTTTTTTGCCTGGCACACTCCCACTCACTGTAGTATAGCTGCTCGATTTTATCTACCATGATGTCGAGCGTGAAAAGCGATTCCACACGCACACGCCCTCTTTCCCCCATTTCGCTTCGTTCTTCCTCCGTCATCGCGCATAAGCGTGCCAGCACGTCGCCCATCCGGTCTACGGCACCGGGTTCGGAAATGAAGCCAGTTTCTTCATGCACAATCATTTCCGGCGTTCCTCCGGTGTTGGTCCCGACCACGGGCTTTCCCAGTGCCATCGCCTGCTGGACTACCGCCGCGCAGGGTTCCGCCCAGGTGGATGGCAGTATCAGCGCGTCCAGAGCGGCTATCGCGTTGTTGACGTCCGTGCGAAATCCGGCGAACGTCACGTGGTCTTTCAGGTCTCGTGCCTCGCAAAGGGCGCGTATCTCGTCTTCCAGTTTACCGGCGCCAATCAGCACCAGATGGAGCGGCAACTCGGGGCGGTTCCCCATCGCCCGCACCACGTCGGTGACGCCTTTCTCGGACGCCAGTCGCCCGGCGATCCCGATCACGACGCGCCCCGCCGGGATGCCCCATTCGGCGCGAACCGATTCCGGGGGAATCGTTGTTTTCTGGAATGCGGCGATATCCGTGCCGTGGTGGATAGTGACTACGCTATCCGGTCGCAAGCCGCACCGGATCAACGTTTGTCGCACGGATTCGGAAAGCGCGATGAAGCGGTTGCGGATAAAACGCGGAAAAAAGAGGACCTCTTTGAGTTGCAACGGGTAGGGCGAATGGTGCGACATGACTACCACGGGAACGTGCGCGAGCCGCGCCAGAGTCGGCGCGACCAGATAATCCGCGCGCCAGTGCGAGTGAACCACGTCAAATTTGTTTTCCTTGATAAAACGCCCGTAGGGGCGGGCATCCTGCCAATCCTGTTGCTTTCGGACGGTGGCATGAAAAATCTTGAAGCCGCGCTGTTGCGCCTCCCTCTCCACGAAGTAACCGGGGCGACACGAGACGGTGACGTCGTGTCCTCGTGCCAGAAGACGCTCGGTCAGGTTCAAGATATGAATCTCGGCACCGCCCCAATTCGGGAAGTGGGAAGCAACTTGTAAAATTTTTAACGGGCGGCGAGGAGCCGGAGGGGGCGGGGGCGTCATTTGCGGTATGGTCGGGTGGATGGGTCGGTTCAGGATAACTATCTAAAATAATATCACGACGGGTTTCGCCACGCAGGGTGAGCCGAACCAGTGTTTACTGCCTACACGACCACGGCGTCATCGCTATGTAGGTGCCTGACCATCCCGATTCATCCGTCGAATAGTGCGCGTCGTCGAACGGTCGCGGACGAGTTGTAAAATCACCACCTCGCCGCCGAGCGCGCGAACGAGCGGTGTTTCGGGCAGCACGTCCGGACTGGCATAATCCCCGCCCTTCGCATGGACATCAGGGCGGACGGCTCGGATCAGTTCGACGGGAGTATCCTCTCCGAACACGCAGACACCATCCACGCACCGGAGCGCGGCGAGCAGTTCGGCGCGTTCGAGTTCGGGATTAATCGGGCGCGTCGGACCTTTCAATCGGCGCACCGAATCGTCCGCGTTCACGCCGATCAGTAGCGCGTCGCCCAGGGCGCGGGCGGCTTCGAGATAGCGCAGATGCCCGACATGCAGAATATCGAAAACACCGTTCGTGAAAACGACGCGTTTGCCGTCCGCGCGGAGCGAGTCGGAAAACGCGGCAAACGACTCACGATTGGGTGCGATCATTGTTGCGCCTCGATCTCGCGGGCGTCTTCCGCCGTTATCGGGGCACGGGACGCGCCGCGAATATGGATCACGCGTACAGCCGGTCCGTCTTGCCCGTCCATCTCCGCGACATACAGTATCCGGTGCGTGAGGCTACTACCAGACCGCCGCCATGTGTAGTGGCGTACCGCCATTCGGAAATGCCTCTTCGGCACGAGGGCGTACCGTTCGGGCATAAAAGATAATCCCGTTATGGCTTTAATAATACCGCCCCGCCACTTGTTCGCCATCGCCTCACCGAACTCTTCGGCAAAGTAGACGTAGATGGCGTCTATATCACGGTTGGCACGTTCGGTGACACGAACGGAATAGTTAGCGGGTTCGTCCGCACCGATCATTTGGTCAACCCGTTGATGATGCCGTCCGGGGTGTTCCGCAAATCTTCCCGGGTGATGCCGTATCGCGCCATCAACTCCTCGATGGGAATGGTACGCCCGGCTTCGATGTCGGCAAGCCCCTCTTCAATCGCCAAACGGCACTCCTCCGCATCTTCGATAGGGTCAAAGTTTGCCTCCAATTCGGCGGCGTACAGCGTTTCCGCAATGGCGTCCGAAAGGTTAGGGGACAGGTCGCCGTGAAA
>JACMMA010000555.1 GCA_014379275.1 Armatimonadota bacterium
CCCGAACGGCGATAGGGAGGGCTCGTACAGCATCAGCGGCTACGCGATGATCCTGCGTTACGATAATGGTACCGTCGCCCGTTTCCCGTTCTTTTACACGTCGCCTAATAATCCGCAGTCTGGTTTGAGGGGAATCAACTAGCGTTCGACGATGGCAAGGACTAGAGATCGACTCCGCTATTGGCGAGCACCAGGGCACGGTACTCCGGTGTTTCCACACGAAAAGCCTTCCGGCGGCGGCTGATTAGAACAGAAAACATTTCCGGCGGGGCGGCGACTCCCGCCGCGATGCCGTCCGGAGTATCACGCGTGATTTTCGATTGAATGCTACTCCGCAGGATGACCTCCGAAACCTCCGCGAAGATTCCTATCGAAGCCGCCCGCATCACCGCACCGCTTTCATCGCTCTTCGGATTGATGCGGCGCAAAAATTCCTCGCTGTCGCGCACCTCGTCCAGAAACTTTTGAAACTCTCGCGTATAACCGGGGCGCGGATCCGCTTGTACACTGCGACGAAGTGCGTCGCGAGGCGGCGCGGGGTCCATTCGTCGCGTGCCATAATCGCCTCGGCAATCGCGAGGGACATTTGTGTGTCGTCCGTGCAACACCCGACGCCGATGTTTTGTGTCGGATGGCGATGATAACGGGTGCCGCGCAGTTGTTGCGCCGGACGAAATCCTCGGAAGCGAACTCGAACGCCGCGCCGTACGCATCACCTATCGCCAGGTTAGTTATCATATATTATACACTATCTTGAATTTTGCGCGTTTGTCAGTGGGACGGGGGTTTCACCCACCGGTAGAAGCCGTTCGGCTAAGGACGCTCCGCGTCCGGGGCAAGTGCGGGGCGAAACGCCGCGCGGGATTGCCGAACGATTTATGCCCTCCGGGACGCGGAGCGTCCTTAGCCGAACGGCTTCTACCGGTGGGTGAAACCCCCGTCCTTCCGGGTACAATCCGGATCATGCAACACCTGCTCCCAATCCAATACGAACCGATTTTAGAACGCGCCTTAGCCGAGGATATCGGCTCCGGAGACATCACCGCGAGCGTGACCGTCCCCGCCGACCGGACGGCCCGGGCGATTGTGCTGGCAAAAGCGAACGGCGTGCTCGCGGGGATCGCGGTCGCCTGCCGGACATTTTCGATGGTAGATCACAATATCGTCTGGGAACCGCACGCGAGCGATGGCGAACCGATTGCCGACCGGCAACCGCTAGCGACAATCACCGGACCGGCACGCGGGATTCTTTCCGCCGAGCGGGTCGCGCTCAATGTTTTGCAGCGCATGTGTGGCACGGCGACGATGACGGCGCGTTTCGTCGCGCTGACCGAGGGCACGAACGCCCGCATCGTGGACACGCGCAAAACGACGCCGGGGCTACGTCTGCTGGAAAAATACGCCGTGCGTTGTGGCGGCGGCTACAACCACCGCTTCGGCTTGTACGACTGCGTCCTGATCAAGGACAACCATCTGGCGGCGGGCGGCGGTGTCGCGGCGACCGTGGCGCGGGCGAAGCGGGAAGCCGGACATACGATGAAGATCGAGGTCGAGTGCAAGACGCTGGAGGAAGTGCGCGAAGCGGTAGATGCCGAAGCGGACATCATTCTTTTGGACAACATGCCGCTCGAACTTTTGACCGAGTCGGTACGGATCATTGGCGGACGCGCCACTACGGAGGCATCGGGCGGGGTTAATCTTTCCACGGTCGCGGCGATAGCGAAAACCGGCGTGGATCTGATCTCGGTCGGAGCCCTGACCCATTCCGCGCCCGC
>JACMMA010000556.1 GCA_014379275.1 Armatimonadota bacterium
CCGATTAAAGCCGTAATCGCGTAACACGTCGCAGACTTGCAAACGGTACTCACTGTAGAATCGGTCGCGTCCGGCGTGTTGCGCGTCCTTATGGCGGGAGTGTTCACGCCAAACATTGACGGCTTCCTCGGACTCAAATTCCGCGAGCGTCACGCGCTCCCCGTCACTCGCGGTGAATGTTTTGAATGCGAGAATACCAGGTTGCGCTTTCGCGAGCGCGGCAATCTCACTCGCCATTGCGCCGTACTCCTCGGCGTGTTCGGGATCGATGCGGGAGCGGAAAACAACCAGGCAGAGGTTTGGTGCAGGGTAAGACTGTCCCGCAAGGGCGTCACGGAGGAACCCGGCATAATGAAGGCGTTCCTCGGGACTCGCTACGTGCTTTTCCTTGTTTCGATACAGGTCGTCGTTGTCGTAACGAGGAAAAACGTGTTGGTGGAAGTGCCAGACGTCCTGATTCCCTGCCGGTTCGTTGTGTTGCCGCGTGGAAACTCCCGCGAAACCGTAGGTGGCTTTCATCGCGAACGCGACACGCTGGGAAACGGCCTGCACGGCGTATAGAACGCCGACGGGGATGGAGTACAGATTCTCGTAATGCGCGTTCGGCACGACGAGAACGTGACCGGGATTGCGTGACCACCACACCGGCGAGACAAACGCCGTCATCCGGTCGGTTTGCAGGACGATGTCGTCGGTGGCGTTCAGACTCCCCGGCGTCAACTCGCCGCGAACCAGACGGCAGAACGGGCAGTCGTAATCTTCGGGGGCGTGCGTCGGAAGGTTTTCCATTTAGCCGGTCCGTAGAACCCGGGTGGCGACTTCGGTTTCGATCTCCAGGCGGTTCCATCGGCTGCCGACCGTTTCAGTGATGCTCGCGGGCTGAAACAAGGTGTCCAGCCCCCGCTCCGCTACCTCGACGGCGCGGCGTCCCGCCTCCGACTTTTTAATCGTTTCCATGTACTCCGCCTGGGGGTCGGAATCGGCGACAATACCCCCCCCGGCTTGGACATGGGCGATACCGTCTTTGATCAGCACGGTGCGGATCGTGATCGCGGCGTCCAGGTTACCGTTGAGCGAAAAATAACCGATTGCACCGCCGTAGGTGCCGCGCCGCGTGGGCTCCAACTCCTCAATGATCTGCATCGCGCGAACTTTCGGTGCGCCGCTCAGAGTACCGGCGGGGAACGTGGCGCGTAGCACGTCGAACGGCGTTTTTTCCGGAAGCAACTTGCCGGAAACGTTGGAAACGATGTGCATTACATGGCTGTATTTTTCGATTACCATCAACTCATCCACATGTACCGTGCCGTACTGGGACACCCGCCCGACGTCGTTACGCCCGAGATCGACGAGCATGATGTGCTCGGCACGTTCTTTCTCGTCGGCTAACAGTTCGTCGGCAAGACGGGCGTCCTCAACCGGCGATCTGCCGCGTGGGCGTGTTCCCGCGATAGGGCGAACGGTTACTGTTCCGTCCTCAACCGTGCAAAGAATTTCCGGCGACGCACCTACCAGCGTCACCCCGGAATCCAGCGCGAGGTAGTACATGTACGGCGAAGGGTTCAGCGAACGCAACGCCCGGTACACATCGAACGAATCGGCATGCACGGGACGCGAAAACCGCTGTGCGAGTACGACCTGGAAAATATCACCCGCAACGATATATTCTTTCCCAGCGAGGACCATTTCGCGGTAGGTATCCGGCGTCATATTGGAGCGGAAAGCCTCCCCCGTGTCCGAATGGGAAATCAAATGGGTGGATAAGGGGGCGACGAGCGTAGCCAGGAGCCCATCCGCCCGCGCGGTCGCATCATCGTATGCCGCGTCAATGTCCCCACCCGGGATAACAAAGGCGTTCGCGAGTGCTTTCAAGCGATGCCGGACGTGGTCGAAGATAGCCAGGGTGTCCGCGAAAAGGAGATGGACATCGTCCACCTCCAGATCATCCTCGGTGTCGTCGCCGATGGGTTCGAGGAAGCGCACCCAATCGTAACCGATATAACCGACCGCGCCGCCGACGAAGCGAGGCAGGTCCGGCAGGGCGACATAATGGATGCTGTTCAGATATCGCTCCAGCACGTACAATGGGTCCGCATCATCGGGGAGAGTTTCGGTTCGTGTCGC
>JACMMA010000557.1 GCA_014379275.1 Armatimonadota bacterium
CGCGGAGTCGACGGTATCGATGGGAGAAATCCAGTGGATCCCGCAAACCCGCGTCGCGCTGGTGACACTGGGGCGTTATTCGCTTCCCGACGAAACGAATACGCTCAGTCTGATGCGCGTGGACACGGTCGCGGGGACGGTGCGGCGCGTAGTCGGTTTGGAAATGGCGAGTAGTGTCGAGGTTTCGCCGAGCCAACCCCTTGTCTACATCAGAACCAGGGCAGTCAAAGGGGAGAACGGGCAGCCGGGCACTTCGCCCTATTTGCAGGTATACACGCCGCAGGGGTTGGGCCGTGTCATTCGTTTCGATGAGGGAACGGGGCAGCTACGCTGGATGCTCGACGGAAAGTCCGTTTACGCCACGCGGTTTAACGAGCGGAGTTCCGAAGGCAAACGTACCAATCGTGATCTGCTGACTGTGATCGACCTACAAACGGGCGAAATAACCCACCCGGAAAAGCTGCCAACGGTCCGGGATAACGAAGGGACTCCGCCGCCATACGCGGAGTGGTCCGTCGGTCCGGAGACGACGCGGGTAACGGTGCCGGGACCATTTGGGCAGGGGCAGGACACCACCGCCCTCTGGTTGCGGGGACGGCAAGTCGCTGCCCCGCAAACAAAATCGGACAATGGAGGGGCGGACGCGTCTCCCGCGCCGGTCAGCGGCGCCTTCCGCGCGGACGCACTGTTGGTGGCTACCAACATCGAGGTGAAAGGCTACCTGAGAAACCAGACCACCGCCGCCATTCTCTTTCTTCGCGACGGGTCGCTCTGCGCCGCGCCGGTTTTTCGTCTTCCCCGGACGGCTTTCGAACAGGGCATACGCGGCGTTCAACAGAGAATGACCATGAGTAACGCCAAGCAGGTCGGCTTAGCAATCCTGCAATACGCGCAGGATTATGACGAGTATTACCCGATGCCGGGGAAGGGCGTGGCGAAAGTGCTCCAACCCTACATAAAGAGCGAGGAACTGTTCAAGAACCCGGCGACGGGGGAGCCCGGATTCATTTACACCCATAGCGGGCCAACGGCAATCGCACAGATAGAGAACGAGAGCGACACCCAACTCGGCTACATCTCCGGTCCCGGCGGGCGGGCGATCATTTGGGCGGATGGGCACGTGACATGGCAGGACATGTGACATGGCGGGACCCGGTCAACGAAGTCCCCGAACATCGTTACCCGTTAGGTCTCAACGGTTCGGGGTATACCTCTTGATGAGGAGATATCTATGTCGTACCCAATTTGCTTCGAGAAGGACTGTTTACGTTTGTCGCGACTTGCCGCGTTCGTGGTGGCTTTGACCTCACTCACCGCGGTATCACACACTTATGCACAGGCGGGGGCGCCGCCGCAACCGCCCCCTGTCCCTGCCGCGCCTGGCAATGTAGCTGGTGAGACGCCCGCCGCTGTCGTCCGCGATCCGGCAGCCGACGCGAACCTATTGTATTACGCCGCGCAGGGGGATCTGACCAAATTCCAGCGGTTCCTGCAACGCGGCGGGAGTGTACAGGAGGCGCGACGGCAGGACGGCAAGACGGTTCTGATGCTGGCGGCGAACCGGGGAAGCCTACCGATCGTTCAGCTGGCATTGAAAGAAAACGCCGACGTGAACGCCGCCGACAAGATCGGCATGAGCGCCTTGATGCTGGCGAGTCGCGCCGGTCACGCCGCGATCGTCGCGGAGTTGATCAAGTCCGGGGCGTCGGTCGAGAATAAGAACGTGAACGGCATGACGGCTTTGTCGCTCGCCGTTCAAGCCCAGAAGCCGGAGGTTGTTAGCCAGTTGCTGGCAGGTTCGGCGAGCGTGGCAACCAAGGATAACTGGGGCAACACGCCGCTGATGCTGGCGGCGAGCGGGGATCCCGGAATCGTGCAAAGCCTTCTGAAAGCGGGCGCGGACGTAAAAGCGCGCAACAGCATAGGCAAAACCGCGCTCGGGATAGCGGTCGCGAAGAAGAACGAAGGCGCCGCCGCTCAACTACGGGCGGCGGGCGGTTTCGAGTAATACCGAACCACCGTACAGGTGTGCCGCGCCGATGCGTATAGCCCGCATCGGTGCGGCACACCGCCCCGGATCAGGCAGGAATGCCGCCGAACCGGATGAAGCCCCCGATGGTCACCACCGGCTTGCCGTCGGGTAGCCGGACGCCCTTACCCGGATCCCATCCCCCCGGCACATTGAGGTACGATGTTTGATCGTAGCGCAACTGCCCGATGATCGTCTCGCAAACAATGCGGCTCCCGAGTTCGCCCAACGAATTACCGTTGGCACGCACCTCCGCCTCCTTGAGAACGTAGTACCAGAGCGGGGTCCGTTCTAAGAAACCGTTGTCCGTCAGTACCTGTTTCAGCGTGTCGCTACCGCCCTGCGTCAGCTCTTCCGGTGTTAACGGCGCGATTCCCATCGCCTCCGCGACACTTTGTCCCGTCGGGATGCTCAGGAGATAGCCGCGCAACAGGTTGCGCCGCGCCAGACCCTTCAGAATCGCCACGATGTCCACCTTTTTATCCGGATCGGCTTCCTCTACCAGATTGCCCTCGTTCACCAAGTCTTTGAGCGGCGGTGCGAGTTGGGTATCGATCTTGCGCGCGAAGTGATCCGGTACGGAGCTTCCCTTGTCGACGAAGCGGTCCCACTCGATGATCCAGTTAAAGGGCAACACGTCTGCCTGCCCCAGGAACGGGTTAGGGAACCCGTTGCCTGTGAACGCAAATAGCAAGTTGAAAGGGGAATTCGGGAGCAACGGAGTGTTTCCTTCCGGTCCCGGTCGCCCGAAGTTGCGGTTGTGGTCGTAGGCGGCGCGCACCATGGTGTGCCCGAACCGATAGGCGGCCACGGAGAATTCCAGCGGCATGAACGGGTCGCCCATCGGGTAGTAGTGCTCCGCCCCGCGGTATAAAACCTCGTCCGCGATCCCGGGGAGCGCCATCGTATCCAGAAAGTCGTTGATCACGAGCCACTGGTGCTGCCAACGGGTCAGTTGTTGGGCGCGTTCGAAGTGCTGTACCGGGTTCGTCGCGTGTTCCGGCTCGTAGTCCCGCACCCAATCCACGGCGGCATTGTGGAAGCGCAGGAAAGCGGTGTGCAGTTGCGCAATGATCAGATTCTCGTCGTTGCGGGCGTCGGCGATCTGCGCGATCTTGTTCACACGCGGCAAGTCCCGCTTCAGGTCGTCCACGGGCGGGATGCGAACCCCGCCAATTCCGGCGTTCGTAGAGGCGGTGCCGATCTTGAACTTGATCCCACTATAGAAGGAACCTGCCTGCGTCGGCGGCTGTCCCGCGAAGGTCGGCCCGTCCCCGTAAACGCTGTCCAGATTGACCGTGGGTTGCCGAAGGTTCTTCAGGTTCTCGACGACGAAGGACGGATCTAGCGGCGCGAGATCGGGCTTGGTGATGTCGCTGATCTCGGAATTGCGGTCCGTATTCGCCGTCAGGTCGTGGTCGAGGAACTGCCCCCAGTATGTGTACACGGGAGGGATGGTCGAATTGCCGGCCGGCTGCAACGGGTCTTCCCCGGCCGCGAGCGGTTCCTCCACCATGGCATCCCCGAGCGCCTTGAGAGCCGCGACGACCGCAGCCGGGTCGTCCGCCGGCAAATGCGACGCCGGGTCGTTCGCCAAATCCGCAAAAAGGTAATCGAAGGGCGTCTCGAAGGTGACCTCACCGGCGGCATCCGCCAACAGGGTGAGCGACTCCCGTTCCGCCGACAGCGCCACCGCCGCCGGGGCGGTTTCCTCAACGGCGTGCCCACCATGCTTGATATCCGTCAACACCTGACCAAATTTCCGCATCTTTTCTTCCTGTTCTGATGAGGGCGGTTACCACGGATCCGATGAAAATTGCACGAACGGTTCCACCGCCAGTGGTGCCCCCTATCGAGATATATTAGGACACATTGCCGGGCAACCATGTCCGGTGATAATGTACCGCAAGTGGGCTCGCAACTCCTTTCCGTTGTGACAAAAGTCTCGATAGATTTTTCCAGGCGGATCTTGTTGGGCATCGCCAAAGGAAAACAACGGGACATCGCTGGGACGATGTAGGAATAGTGGCTCGGCAACACGAACATCAAAATATGCAACTGAACCTGCCGCACCTCGTCCCGCTGATGAACGCCCGAACCGTACTCATCGTCGGCATGGGGGGCGGGTTCGACATCTTCTGCGGGTTGCCGATCCGTCACGCCCTGCGGGAAACCGGGAAGACCGTTCATCTGGCGAACCTATCGTTTACCGACCTGAAATTCATTAAGGAGGCGGTAACGCTCGCGCCCGGCGTGGTTGGCGTGCATGCCGACTGCCGGAGCGTTTTGCAGTATGTGCCGGAACTGCACCTGGCGCGATATCTGCGCGATTCGGAAAACGACGCCGCGCCGATCTGGTGCTTCGGCGGCGACAGCGAACTCGCCGCCCGACCACTTCTGCGTGCCTACGAAGCGGTGATAGACCATCTGAAGCCGGACGTTTTGTTGCTGATAGACGGCGGCGTAGACAGCCTGATGCGCGGCGACGAAGCCGAACTCGGTACGATTTTTGAGGACGCGGTTTCCCTCGCTGCCGTGTCGCAACTTCCTGCAGCCATTCCGCGGTACCTCGCCTGCCTCGGCATGGGCGCGGAGAATGACATCACTTACGCGCACGTGCTGGAAAACATCGCCGCGCTTGCCGGAAGCGGCGGCTTTCTGGGTACCTGCTCGCTGACCCGGCA
>JACMMA010000558.1 GCA_014379275.1 Armatimonadota bacterium
GAAGTGACGTTACCGTAAGAGGCAACTGGATCGCGCTTCCTGCCCGCGATGAAAGCAAACCCTTGCCCGCGTTCCAGGGCGAACCGTTGCGCGCCCGGACTAATCCCTCGGTGAGCCAACTGTTGGAAAAACGCGCTCTGAGTCTCTCGGAACCGGGCGAGGGGAACCGCGGATTCGACACCCAGCGGGGGGCAGTTTTCGCGCTCCGGTTATATGTTTGGGACCCGCGAAATCCGCGTACCCTTCCGACGCTCCAAACGGCGATGCGGCGTTGCGTCGAATTCCAGAACGAACAACGAAAAGGGGACGGATACAGCGAGCAGGGACAGATCGGGGGGCGCATCGCCCGTCTTGCCATCGCTCGCGTTGCGCTCGGCGACGCGAAAGCGGCAGACGAATACGCGACCTGGCTGCGGTCAGTGAACCCGGCATATCTCGGACACGAAACGCAAAGCAGTCTGTATGCTCTAATGCACGATCCGGGGAATCCGGTCTGGGAGCGGGTGGCGACATCCCTTTTCGGGACCGACTCTTCCCCATGGGGGCGGGTATTCGCCGATCCTGAAGACCGGAGTGGTTACCACACTACCGAACTGTTGCGGGGGGCGATGATCCGCGTCACGGCGTTCCGCGAACTCGTGCAAAAACGCCTCACAGACCAAACGCCCGCCGGGACTGTTTCCCGCTACCCGGACGATCCCACGTCCGTGTCGTACAAGTGGCTGGATGGCGTGTCGATGGGACCGACGCCTACTCGGCGGGAAAAGCCGCGGACCGGGAGTGTGCGCGTTTGCGACCGGGTGGCGCTCGGATTGCAGGGACTCCCGGGTGTGCCTATCTGGGAACCGTTCGCATCGGAAGGGGAGCGGGACCGGCAGTGCGCCGCCATCGCCGGGTACCTGCGAAAATATGGGTCCGGTTTCCGGGAGTCGAACCGGTACGAACGCCCCCTATATGGTTTTGATATGGGGTCCCCGTTCGATGTCATCACGCTCGGTTTCGGCACTGGCAAGACTCCGGCGACCGAGAGGGACGTTGCCCAGAATAAAGCCGTGTTCGCCCTCGGAGCCGAGAACCGTCCCCGGGTTGTCCCGGATCTTCCGCTACCGCTCGACGCGTCGTGGGAGAAAGATCCGTTCGCCCAGGTGAGCAAAAACCCCGACGGCAAGACGCGCCGGTATTCGCGCGGCAAAATCTATCAAGCCGAGGAAGAGTGGGATGGCAAGCGATGGCGTCGCTATTACGGCTTCGTCGGAACCCACACGATCGCGAAGGTCGCGGCGGACGAAATCACGATCACGGATTTCCGCTACACCGTTCGCAATGCAGGAACCCCCGTGCCGAAACGCGAACCATAGCGCACACTACAACCACGCGCGCCTGCCGAAAGGCGACGCGCCGTGACAGAAACGGAAAACCCCATGCCACAAATCACCGTGGACGGCGAAAAGTCGTTCGAAGCACCCGAAGGAACAAAACTGGTTCTCGCCATTGAGGATGCCGGAATCGACATCCTACACCGCTGTGGCGGCATCGCCCGTTGCACCACCTGCCGCGTCGAAGTGCTGTCCGGCGAGGTATCTCCGATGGGCGATGAAGAGCGCGAAGCCCTCGAAACCCCCGACATGATCGAGAAGTTCCGCTTGTCCTGCCAGTTCCGCGTCGAGTCCGACCTGACGGTCAAAGTCTGGGGACGCGCGGGGGAAAAGGGCATGGAACCCGGCTCCCGCCCGGAAGACTAGCCGAACC
>JACMMA010000559.1 GCA_014379275.1 Armatimonadota bacterium
AAAACACCGTGAACATGGAGCCGACCTGATTCACCGTTACCGGAACATCGGTATGTTTGGCGGACTCACGGAGGCGCTCGCATAATGTCGTGACTTGTGTTTCCAGGTAGTCATACGGTGGTTGCTCGCGCAGCTTTCGTAGCATGGCGCGTCCGGCGGCGACGGCGAGCGGGTTTCCGGATAACGTCCCCGCCTGATACACCGGACCGACCGGTGCGACGCAGTCCATAATGTCGGCACGTCCGCCGTAGGCGGCAAGCGGCAATCCCCCGCCCACAATCTTGCCCAGCGCACACAAATCCGGGGTGACACCGAATCGCTCCTGTGCGCCGCCATAGGCGAGGCGAAACCCGGTCATCACTTCGTCGAAGAGCAGGAGAACGCCGTGTTCGCGCGTCAGGGCACGCAGACCCTGTAGAAAGCCCGATGCCGGCGCGACACAGCCCATGTTGCCGGCAACGACTTCGAGCGCGATAGCCGCAATGTCATTGTCGGATTCGAGTAGGGTCGCTACGGCATCCAGATCGTTGAACGGCAACGTCAGTGTCCCCGCCGTAACGCCCGGTGGAACGCCCGCCGAATCCGGGAGACCGAACGTCGCCAGACCGCTCCCCGCTTTCGCCAGAAGCCCGTCGCTATGCCCGTGATAACACCCTTCGAATTTGACGATCTTGTTTTTGCCGGTGTAGCCGCGCGCTACACGCAGGAAACTCATCGCCGCCTCCGTACCGGACGAAACCAGTCGCACCTTCTCGATGCTCGGTACCGCATCGCGTATTTCCTCGGCGAACAAAACCTCCGCCTCCGTAGACGCGCCGAACGTAGTCCCGCGTGCCATCACCTCGTTGACCGCCGACAAAATCATCGGGTCCGCGTGCCCGAAAATAAGCGGTCCCCAGGAGCCAACCAGATCCAGATACCGGTTACCGTCCACATCAACGAGATACGCGCCTTCGCCCCGCTCGATAAACAGCGGATCGCCCCCCACGGAGCGGAACGCGCGCACGGGAGAGTTCACCCCGCCGGGAATCACCTGGTTCGCACGGGTAAAAAGTTCCGCACTGCGGGTGCGGTTCAAATCATTCGTCATAACAGTATTGTACCGCGCGGGCGTGGGACCTGAGTGTCAGGCGACGGGCGTTGGGGTACAGTAGCCTTGTGGCTAGCCAGCAAAATACCGACCGTTCGACACCGCATGATCACACATGGAAGGACGAAATAAAGGACCTGATGCGTGGGATCGGCGGAGCAGCCATCATCGGCGTGCCGCTAGTTTACACGATGGAGATGTGGCAAGTGGCCACGACATTCAACACGACGGATATTCTGCTCCTCCTTTGCTTCGGTTTCACGGTCTGCGTCGGCTACAATCTTTTCTCGGGTTTTCGTGACGGCAACGGACTCACGGAGGCGGTCAAAGACGCCGTGGAGGCGGTCGCCATCGGCGTCTTGCTGTCGACAGTTCTGATGGCTCTGCTTGGCGTCATAGATTCCGGTACTTCTTTATCGGAAACGATGTCCAAAATCGCCGTAGAGGCGATCCCGCTGGCTATCGGTGCCAGCGTGGCCAACACACAGTTTGACGGCGGGCAGGAGGACCGTGAGGCATCCTCCGACGAGAACCCGGAAGCGGAGGAAACGGAGAATCGCCACAAACTCCTCCGTGAGATCGGCATCGCCGCCGCAGGATCGGTTGTCTTCGCCGCAAGCATCGCGCCGACGGAGGAAGTAGCACTCGTCGCACAACGGCTTTCGCCTCTCGGACTTATCGCTGTCGCGGTGTTCTCTCTCGCCCTCTCGTACGGCATGATTTTCATCGCCGATTTCACCGGTTCCGAAAAACGGCACAAAGATGCCGGAATCTTGCAATCGCCGTTGGGGGAAACGTTGCTCGCGTACGCCGTCGCACTCGCGGTCTCTTTAGCTGCCGTTGTTTTCTTTCACGGGGTAGAAATAGCCGACTCACCGTTTACCGTGGTTGCCCTCACCGTTTCGCTGGGTCTCCCCGCGGCGATCGGCGGCGCGGCAGGAAGATTGATTGTGTAACACATGTCAGGCGAAAAAGAATCGGAAGATAAGCCGGAGGAATCGGTGCATGACGCGTTACCGGAACGGGTGACGTTCTGGGCGTCCGTCCTAGTTGTCGTGGCTTTATTCGGGTTTCTCGCGTTTCGTGCATTCACGACGACCAAACCGGACAGCACCGACGCGAAGCCGAGCGTGACGGCGAAAGTAGATTCTGCCAGAGTCGGAAAGATGGACGAACGGCATTGGGCGATACCGATAACAGTGCGCAACTCCGGCAACGTTCCTTTGGAGGAAGTATCAGTCCGGGTGACCACTCGCGGCGAGGACGGCAAAGAACGGGAAACAGACCTGGCGTTCGGCTACCTCGCCGAGGGCGCGAGCGAGGACGCATTCGTTGTGACACGAACCGCCCCCGATCAAGCCAAACCGGAGGTCGACGTTACGGCATTCAAGACACAGAGAAATGCACGCGGCTATTGATCATTCCACCGGGATCGCATCCATGATGCCCCGATGCTGACGTTGCATCGCGTAAAGCGATTTATACACCGCGTATTTCGCATCGTGATAAGCGCGGACGGCGGGATTGGGATGGATCGTCACCCCGGATCTGCCCATCACCCGCATCGCCTCCGTGACAGACGGAAACGCTCCGGAAGCGTTCGCGCCGAGGATGGCGGCGCCGAGAAGGACGGATTCCGTCTCGCGCCCCAACACGACAGGAAGCCCGGTCACGTCGGCGTGTTCTTGAAGCCATAACGCGTTTTTCGTCCCGCCGCCCGTCGCTAAAATACGGCTTATCGAAAACCCCTGACTGTTTAACGTTTCGATGATCTCACGCGTACCGTAGGCGATCGCCTGAACTGTCGCCAGATAAAGACGTGCGTCGAAGTCGGAGGAGATGTC
>JACMMA010000560.1 GCA_014379275.1 Armatimonadota bacterium
CATCCCGTCAATTTTGCCCCGGCGAAAGGGACGGGATGCCTGGCAGCTCCAGCGGCTTCGCTTCACTATCGAAGTCGGGTGCTGGCTCGGATTGTGATGCACTGGCCCGACCTGCCGCGCCTGGTAACATCTTCATTCCCGCGCCGATAGCACCGGCGACTGCGAAGTAAGTGAACACGCCGTGCAGCAAAGTACCGACGAGCGAGGCGATTGTCGCCGTTCGCCCGATTTCTACTTTGCGTTTGTCATCCCACATCAGGAACACCAGACCGACCGGGAGCATCGCGATGGGGACGAGTAACCCGCCAATCACCCCGACCCAGTGCGCTACCGACGGATCGACGTTAGCGGGGGCGAGGGAATGGGGGACAGGGGACGGGGGACGGGAGTCCGGAGCCGCCGGACTATTCCCCATACCTGGTTCCCTGTTCCCTATCCCCAACGACGTTCCACATTTCCAGCACGCCGCTTGCGTATCGAAGTTATTCGCGCCGCACTTCGCGCACGTCACTCGTCCCGAAGCCACTGTCGCCATAGTGTTGCCTGCCTTTAGTTCGGGATGTTCGGTTGCGGTGCTTCGAAACCCCGTCCGTCTTCCGGGGCTTTAAAAATGTCGCTCCCCGACTTCTGGAATCCCGCCCAGACGATAGCGGCGAGCACCGCCGCCGCGACGAGGGCGATGATGAAGTTTCGCATTTTGGTCGCCGGGTCCATCTGTGGGCGTAAGACTTCCGTCGCTTCTTCGCGTCCGACCGTGTTAAATTTAAAGTTTCCGAGCGTTCCGTCTGCTTTGTTGTCGCTACTCATGGGTATAATTTCCCTGCATAACTGTGCGCACCGTCGCTAACGTATATCGCACAATTTACCGAAGATTTGATTGAAACTTTTCCGCCGCCCGCTAGCTCAAATAAAGAACCAAAGGGCGGACATTCCACGTACGTTGTGTTGTACGCGAGTACACTGTACTGTACGTGTATATTACCTGCAAATGTTCGCATCGCAAGGAGACTGCATAGTCGTTATGTCGCCACAAGAAGACGTTTCTGGTTCCACTTCCGCTCCGGGAGCGAAAAAGCCGTTTTCACCGGTCTGTGCGGAAGTCCGCATTATAATGGACGCTGTACGGGATAGTCGGGCAACCCCGGCGGATCGTATGTTCGTGGTCGCCCATACCGAACACTGCGCGGGGTGTGCTTCCGAATGGGCGTTCCTGCAAGCTACGAAGACGGCGTGGACGAGCACACCGATGGCAGTGCCGTCGGCATCGCTTTCCGCCCGGATTGCCGCGGCGACGTACCGTAAGCCGACCTTCGCCGAGCGATTCGTCGCCGGGTTCGCTTTCCTCAATCCGGTCCCGGTCCGTGTCGCCATCGGTGTCGCGGCTGTCGCGGGTATCTCCTTTCTCGCGTTGCCGCGTATGACATCGGTGCCGGAGGTTGTTGACTCGCCCCGCGTGAACGACCCTGCCTCGGTTGTCGCCCGAAAAACGCCGTCGCTAAATCCGGTTAAAGCTTCGACCGATATCGCCGTCGCCCCCGTCCGGAATCCGGTCCCGACGACGAAACACGCGATGCCGAAACCTGCTGTGCCCGTCGCGGAGGAAGCGCCGGTCGTCGCCACGAAATCGCCCGCACCAAAGTTGAGTGCACCCAAAGTGGTCGCCGTCGCCGAAAAGTTAGCGCCGAAGAGTGCTACGCCTGTAGCCAAACCGAAACGTACCCAGGTTGCCCAGATTACGCCGGTGACTCCCCGGAAGACGCCGACCGAGTCGGCGGAGTCAGCTGTGCCGGATATGAAACCGTCCGTACGGGAAGTCCCGAGCCAGATCACCGTGGCTGCGAAGCCAGCCCCAGCAGTTGCTAGTGTCAAGCCCGAGCCGACGCCCCCGGTTGCGGTCGCATCGGCGGCGGTTGTCGGTATAACTGCGCCCGAGACGGACCCCGATTTTACCGGCGGCTCGACCCGCATCAATCTGAACAACACCAACCAGCCCCTGCCCACCAAGTGGAGTGGGAACGTGGTTCGCACCTCGTCTCGCGAGGATACCGGGTATAGCCTCGTGTCCATACCCGCCAAAATGTAGGGCGGTAATTTTTATCGATACAGCTTTTATGGTATACTATCGAGGGAGATGAGACGCAGGATCGGCATCCGGACTGCGGCGGCGATGCGGCTTCTTGGGAGGCATCCCCGGACCGTTTCTCACTCACTATATGTGGCAGAGAAATCTGTCTATGAGGCTTTGGAGGGAATCCATGAGTCGGACGGCGATACGATGCAACTGCGGACAGCGGGTCGTACAAAAAGACGTGATGCAGACCGGCTACTATCCTCGCATGGCAGGTCCAAGTTTTGTTTATGTCCGCTACCGGTGCTCTCGGTGCAAAAAACTCGGCGAGCAGTTCGTTAAGCAGGATGAGTGGGAGAGCGGGATCCTGCGCGAAACGACGACGGAAGTCAGCACGGACGAGCGCAAAAAGTTCACGGACTTGGGCCCGATCCGCGTCAGCGAAATGGCGGATTTCCACGAAGAACTGGAACGTACCTACGATCTGGGTGCGCTGAACGCGGAGTTTTCCAAGGGGCAAAACGAGGGCGGCGACGGCAAGCAACGCAAGCCCGAATAGATAGCGCGAAATGCAGGGCGGGTTCACCGAATCACGGCGAACCCGCCTTTGTCATCTGTGACCCGGCC
>JACMMA010000561.1 GCA_014379275.1 Armatimonadota bacterium
GCTTTACCACACTCTTTTTTACTTTTGTTTTGGAAGACACTCCGGGGGCTTATGCTATACTTGCTACAAAAGGGATTCGCCATGCTCTCCTGTCGTTCTTTGCTCCAGTATTTGACGATTTTGTCTGTCAGTGGTTCGTCCGCCCCTCCTGTGGGCTGTGGTGGTAGCGGTGGCTAGTTCGACACGAACACTTCTGCCGTACAGGTTCCCAGTCCCGTTCCGGCCATGACCGGTCCGGGCACGTTTCGAAGCGGTTTCGCAGAATGCCGAAACTGGCCCAGAAGGCTCGCCGCTCTTCGCCAACATGATTCTCAAAGCTACGGTCATGCAACTCGCCCATGCGATTGAAAACACCGCCCGCTCATCATGAGGCGCATTCGCGCCGGATCACGACCGTGCCTTCCAAGAGCACCTCAGGATTGCGCGAAGTGTTGCCATCCTGCGACCAATAGTGACGAGCACGCTGCATCAACCCCAGCACGTTGCCGTCCGGCGAAGAGAACTGCACCAACCCCAGATCCGCGACGAAGACGCGGTTGGGTATCTTTGTCACCTCAACTTCGTACAAGCTGCTGGGCCAGGTCCGGCGAGAAAACCAATCGCGTGCATCTAGCTCGCGTTCCCAAAGAAAAAGGCAATCCAGACGGCTCGGGCGGTTGGGGAACTCTCGCAGGCGCACCACTTCCCAGACCAATTCACCTAAGACCCTAACCGTTACAGTAGGTTTCACGGCCGAGAGGGATCGAGGACGATTCAGGTCCAAGTCGTCGAGTACGGCGAGGGGTCCCAGGTCGAAAAGAGCCCGGAGTTCCTCCCCCCTAAATACTTGTTGTTGCAGTACAGACCGCGCAAGTTCCCGGCGTCCGAAACCACCACCGGACAATTCTGACCCAACAGGTAGGACGGCGTCAGCGGCGCAAAACAGCCGCGTTCCAACGGTAATGCTATCCATAATATCGATTGCTGAGTCTTCTTGTACCATGTTTTCTCTATCGTGCCATTCTATCCTGAGCTATAAAGAGTCTCCCGAAACTTAATGCCCAGGCTAACGTCCTCCAAGCCCGACGCATCGGGCTGACCGTGCCTATCCGATGCGCGATACTCCATTAAGGGTACCGGCGAAGCGACGCCGGGAGCCGGATTTATCCGGCTTGAAAAGCGTTAGCCGGAGCGTTACAGCGGAACGGCACATTCCGCGAGCGCCCCGGTGACACAGTGACCCGGTCAATCCCAAGGTGATCCCCTTCGTGTTTAGCGAGTCATGGCAAGAAGAATATCGCCCGCGTCTTTAAGCGTCGCCACTATATGAGTAGGTGCCGCTCGCCCGAAGCGGTCGGGCGGGTCGTGCGCCCACTGGATGCCGATAGTTATAGCGCACCCTGCCGCGATTCCTGCCGCGATATCCGCCCACAGATCCCCGATCATCACTGTGCGTTTCGGGTGAACGTTAAGGTGACTACAGGCGACCTGTAGCGGCTCGGGATGCGGCTTATAAGTAGAGGTGTCCTCGCGAGCGACAACGACGTCCGCTGCAAGGTTCATACGGCGGCAAAGACTGTCCGCGATGCGACGGGCGTTGCGGGTAACTACCGCGACCCGCACGCTCTGGCTATATAGGGATCTCAAGAGATCAGTCGCCCCTGGTATCGCTTCGGGCCGTTCGCAACCGACTTCCTCGTGTCTTTCCAGAACAGCGTAGAGATCACGTCGTGCCTCTTCACGCTGTTCGGAAGGTAGAGCGGCGAGCGTTTGATGAATAACATCCAGGGAATCGTTATTTTGTAGGATTGTATCGCCAGCGTAATAGATATCTCGCGCCCGTTCACATACTTCGCGACGCATCGCGGGAAAGTCTATAAAGGTGCGGACGAGTGTGCCGTCAAGGTCAAATAAGACGGCGTCTATTTTCCTCATTGTAATTACTTATCCGCCAGTAGTTGCGGGATCAGTTCGTTCAGACGATCGCGCGTCCCTCTCCCCTCGTTCATATCGAAACCCTGTTCATACATACGCAACTTGCCGTCGCGATCTATCACCGCCATCGTGGGAAGGGATCGAACCTGGTAGTTTGCTTGCCAGACAGAAGTGCTGGCGGAATCGGCGACTACGGTGTAATCCATCTTCATGCTTTCGGCGAACGGCGTGACCTGTTTCACCGTTTCATCGCTGATGCCGACGACCACCAGGCCCTGCCCGTTGTACTTCTCGTGCATCTCTTTCAGCAGCGGGATAGTCATCCGACAAGGTCCACACCAAGTCGCCCAGAAGTCGAGAATCACTACTTTGCCGCGCAAGCCTTCCAGACTGACGTCCGCCCCCGTGATCGATTTCAGCTTGCCGATAGTTTCCGCCGCGGGCGGGTTTTCGAGTTGCGGCACACCGGTCGCGGATACTTTGATTTCTTTCTGGGCAGGTTCTGTTTGCGCTTGCGGTCCCATTACCGGCGCGGACTCCGTCGCTGTGGTGGTCGAGGCCTTGTCTGCACAGCCGCAGACAATCGCGCACGTACCGATAAAGAGCGCAACCGCCGCGCCGAAGCGTTCATTCATTCGCATAACAAACCGCCTTTTTTGTTTTCTTGCGCGGTTCATTGCGCGCATCCCTGTGGCATAGTATTTGCAACCCATCCGGTATAGAAGGTAGCAATTTTACCAGGGGAAGCCAAATCTCCCCTGCGAATTACGCCGCACTTACCGACACTATATACAGTATTGAGATACGAAAAGTGCGACCGATTTTTATAAATCTTGCCGAAGAAGTAACGAGGCGAACAAATTCCACCCATTTTTTGCAGCATACCAGGATACTGACATGAACATACCTCCCCTTCATCGCGATGGACCGCCCGCTCTGGCGATCCGCAATCTGTGCGTCGGCTATAAGAAAGATGTCTTCACGCCTGTGAAACGGGTCGTGCATAGCCTCGACCTGTCCGTAGCGCCGGGTGAGGTAGTGGGCTTCCTCGGTCCCAACGGTGCGGGTAAATCCTCGACGATCAAAGCGATCATGGGCTTCCTTGCCCCCGAAGCCGGGGATGTATTCGTGTTCGGTCACGCGGCAGGAACGACGCTTGCCAAATCGAAAATCGGGTACCTGCCCGAAGTTGCTCTGTATTACCCTTTCCTGACGCCCATGGAGACTCTCCGACTCTACGGCAACCTGCAAGGATTAAGCGGCAGGTCGCTCGACGAAGAGGCGATGGAGCTACTCCGCCGCGTCGGGCTGGAGGGCAAAGAAAAGCTGCAACTGAAAACGTTCTCGAAAGGGATGCAGCAGCGGCTCGGTATCGCGCAGTCGCTTCTCGGGTCGCCGGATCTACTGGTTCTAGATGAGGTGACGTCGGGGTTGGATCCGGTCGGGCGGCGGCATCTGCGCGATCTGTTACAGGAGATCAAGACCGGTGGCACGACCATCTTCTTCTCGTCGCACGAACTTTCCGAAGTCGCACTCCTCTGTGACCGTATCGTCGTGCTCAATAACGGCACCGTGGTGGACGAACGCCCGATGAACGACGAGTTGCGCGGCGGAGTGACGTCGCAGTTGGAAGACTATTTTATTCGCACGATCGAAAATGACTCGGCGAAATCACTGGGAGCGATTCATGGAAACCGTTAGCCGAAAACTAATCATCTGGAGGGCGCTCGCCTATGCGTCTATTCTGGAGAGCGTCCGACGCAAAGATATTTACGTCGCCGTGATTCTTTGCGTCCTGCTGTTCGGTGCGGCGGCGACGATCGGTTCGTTCGGCGTTGAGGGGCTGGAGATATTTTTCAAGGATGTCGCGCTAACGATCATCGGCCTACTCTCGACCGTGATCGCGATCCTTTTTTCGGCACGGCAGATAGCAGAGGAAGTTTCGCGGCGCACGGTGTACCCGCTTCTGGCGCGTCCCATCTCGCGGGGCGATCTGCTTTTTGGCAAGTTCCTCGGCGCGTATGCGCTGTCCATATTCGCCATGCTTCTTTTCGCGGGTGTGTGCACCCTGTGTTTATCGTTATACGGAATCCCCCTCGGCACCGTGTTTCTGCAGTATCTCCTTTTGCGTGTTTTCGCGCTCGGCATTCTGTGCGCACTGACCATCATGTTGTCGCTGTTCATGACGCCGCAAGCGACGACCACAATTGCCTTACTCATCGCGGTCGGTTCGTCTACTTTCGCCAGTGCGATCAAACTGCTCTACCCCGGCGCCGAGGGAGTCAAACAAAACATTCTTGCCGGCGTATACTACGTCGTGCCGCAGTTGAATCTTTTCGACATGAGCAAAAAGGTCTCCTACGGATGGTCCGGGGTGCCGCTGTGGACTATCGGTTTTCTGTTTCTTTATGCGACCATGTATTGTGCCTTGTTTCTTTTCGTCGGGACCCTTCGTTTCAAAAGGCAGGCACTGTAATCCATGCGAGATAACACCCCCTGGCGCGATATCGTCACCATCGTCGGCGCGGTCATTCTGACCGGCTTTGCCGGATCGGTTCTGGCAAAAAGTACCGCCCCACTCGTCGAGGTACGCAGTGCGGGCATGTCCCCGCAGATGCAGGAGCGGTTAGAAGAGTCTGCCTCAACCTCGCTTTTCGGACAGTTCCGCTCCTCGGCTGCGGATTTCCTCTGGCTCAAAGTAGACAAGTACCTGCACAACGGGGTCGAATTACGTGGACTGACCGAGCAAGAAAAAACAAAACAGGACGCCGATGCGGTGCGCACGGCATCGGAGGATGTTGCCAGTGGCTTCAAGCAACACGAAGAGGAAACCACGATAATCCCCTCGGCGAAAAGCGATTGGCGTGGGGTGATCGGTGATGTAGAGCGGGCAGTGCAACCCTATGAGGATATGTCGAACCATAAGCACCGCGATCCACAGGAAGCTTTGCCGTTGTTTCGCTTGATGACCGCCTCCAACCCCCAATTTATCCCCGGGTATGTCTACGGTGCGGCGATGATCGCACGAAACAAAACAAAATACCCGGAGGCGATAGCATTCTTAAAAGAAGGCGAAGTGAACAA
This sequence comes from Armatimonadota bacterium, assembly GCA_014379275.1. GTDB lineage: Bacteria > Armatimonadota > Armatimonadia > Armatimonadales > Armatimonadaceae > JACMIU01. The sequence goes on from JACMMA010000561.1 coordinate 4,999, forward strand.
TCCTCAGTCTATCGAGATAAAGACAGAGATGGGCATGTTCTACGATGCCAAAACGCGGGAATTCAATAAAGCGGTCCAGCCTTTACAGGAAGCGATCGTCATCGGGTCGCGCCGTGATCCGGCCACACTGTCTGACGATGAAAAAGAGGCATGGCAAAACGCGTATCGCTGGCTGGTGCTGTCCTACCGCTATCAAGGCGAGCGGGAAAAGGCCCACCAGTTCGCGGTGGCGGGCCTGAAACTGTTCCCCGGCGACGCCACTTGCCGTATGCAGATGGAAATAGAGCGCGCAGGCACATGGCGAAAATATATCGCGACTCCGGGCGCCGCGCCGAAATAATGCGAGTCGGGGATTTTGCCCGAACCGGAACATACCCGGCTACTGCTCCCGCAGAACCGACACGGAGCGCGGCAACACCGAAACCACCGCGGTCCCCTTTTCGTCCGTACCCAGAAGCGGTAAAGATACCTTTGAGAGTTCACGGTCGGCTTGCGTCTCATGCATGCCATCCGCCGAATATTTTCCGTTTGGCTGCCCACCACTGACGATAACATCCGCGGATTCGCCGACGTTCACCAACAAAATCCGCAACTTCGCTGCCACCGGTTCGGTCCCCACAACCGCGTATATACTGTCCCCGACCACTTTCGCGGACACGATTTGTGTTTCTGCCGGGAACGTTTCCGCAAACATCTTTATCAGATGAAACGCCGGGTACAGGACGAATGACGGTGACAGTACCTCGGTGTCATTACGCACCCCGTCACTTTCGCCGAGGATAGGAAAATCGTTCTGGTATTGCCAGTAGTCCATCACCGAGGCTTCGGCGAGCGTCAGACATCGGGCGTACGATTGGGCAAGCTTTAGCGCGTTGTCCCACGTGTTCCAAACCGACAGGTCACTTTTCGACAACTGCGCGTCGTATCCTGCTTCGAGGCACCACACCGGTTTCCGGTAAAGACGGGCGGCTTTGGCGATAGCGCGGTAGGCATCGTCGGGAGCGGTGAGAGAGTCCCAGCCATGAAATGATACCGGCCCCAGGTACGGCACGACAGATTTGTCGGCCATGATCGTGGTGATGTAGGGGGCGAGCGATTCACCGTTCGACGTGTCGCCCAGAAGCCATTTCGTCGGGAATCCTATCCTCTGTAACGCCGCGCCGCCTCGGGTGATAAAGTAGCGCGCCTCCTCCGGCGGGACGAGGAGAGAGTATCCGGTGTCCGCCTGACTGAATGACACGTACGGCACGGTGAGTCCGTGCCTCTCACGGGCGAGCCGTACCCACTCGGTTATGGCGGCAATTACTTTGTCGCGTTTGTCGGGCGCAATACGCCGCCCATTCGTCTCTTCCGGATTAGTGACACAAAAGTCGGGCACATCCCAGACGCTAGCGACGAGCGGAATTTTCAAATCGCGCAGGGTTTCCATCAAACGGAACACGTCCTTGACCGAGGTATGCCCCGCGTCGTAGTTATCGCCGCTCGGTTTTATGAACGTTTTAAGAGGAATGCCGACACGGGCATGGCCGATCGGCATGTTCTTCAGTACGTGCCCCCCGACCGAATCCTGCGCGTCACGATCACCGAACCGTGAAATCGCGAAGTTGCCCCCGAAAGCGGTGATTACCTGCCGCGTCGCTTTACGATCGATAAAAACACGCACCGTGCGCGTCGTTTCCTGCGCTGCTCCCTGACCGATCGATCCGTCGGCGGATACTATTTCGCCATCATTCATTACAATTAAACCTTCCTGCCGCGTCATCGCCGGACGATGACGCGGTTATCAATCAAGCGGACCCCGCCAATGTGTACGGCGATGATGACCAGCGCGCGCTCCGTGATCTCGTCTACTTCAGCGAGCGTTTCGGGATCCACGACGACCAGATAATCCAGTTTAGCCTCCGGCGCGTTCGACTCCAGGAGGGTTCGTAGCCACGCGGCGATGACCGGACCTTTGTCGGTTTGCGTCTCGGCAGTCACCGAGTCGAGCAAATCCTGCGCGGTGTCGAGTAGATACGGAATCACCTTCGCCGTTTTGCGGGATTCGGCGGACAGGCGGGCATTTCGGGATGACATGGCCAGTCCGTCCGCTTCCCGTACCGTCGGGCAGGAAACAATAACCGTGGGCAAGGATAGATCGCGTACCATCTGATTGACCACGGCGAGCTGTTGCCAATCCTTTTCGCCGAAATAGGCGCGATCACATTGCGCAATGTGGAGTAGTTTCGCGACGACTGTCGTCACTCCGGCGAAGTGACCAGGGCGGAAATACCCCTCCCACGCTTTCGTCAGCGGCGAATCGACAACGACCTGTGTTGCAAAACCGGCGGGATAGATTTCGCCGACCTCCGGGGCGAACACGAGGTCAGCCCCGGCTTCGGCGGACGACAGGAGATCCTGCTCCAGCGGACGAGGATAGACTTCCAGGTCGCGTTTTTCATTGAACTGAGTCGGGTTCACGAAGATACTGACGGCGACGAATCCGCATTCCTGCCGCGCCCGCCGGATCAAGGCGAGATGTCCTTCGTGCAACGCGCCCATCGTCGGGATGAACCCGATGCTGTGTCCGGTGGCTTTCGCTTCTGCGACTCGCTTGCGAACATCGGTGATGGTGGTTACGGTTTGCATGGCAATTATCGGGGGCGCGAAAGCCCCCGCTTAAAATAAACAAAACCCGCTGAGGCGGGCTGCATACAATCGGTACACGGAGAATAGTACCAATAAAATAGACGGGGCAAATATGCTCCGTCTACAACACCGTGCTTCGATTTTAATCGTCGTCGTCTATATCGTCCATCGCACCGGATGTGTCGGTGTAGTGGCTGATCTCTTCACCGCGGAAAACCGTGACCAGGAAGTCTTCGCGGTCGAACGATGGCAGGTATGCCTGCACGATGTCATCGTCGATCTGTGCGATCAAGCCTTCTTCCTGCTCCAGGGTCAGATCGCCTTCCAGAATCAGGGTGCCGTGTATCGTGTCATGCGCATAATGCAAATCCAATTGCCCGATACGCCGTTCGTCTTCCCAGATCAGATAAATCTCACTCGTCTGTGTTCGCACCAAACGCGTCATGCGAAAGTTAGTCGGTATACGGTCCTCGTCCACATTATTTCCTTCGTAGGGCGGTTAGTAAATCGCCGCATCGTTGTACCACAAAAAAGGGGTCGGGTGTCGGGGGGCAACGGCTAGCAGGAAGGGAGCACGTACGATGTCGTACGATCCCCGCCTGATTCTAACCAATGCCCCTCCGACACCTAACCCCTTCTGCTGCTTACGCTATTCCCGGTTCGAGACGCGGTCGTGTCGGCGTCGGTAGATCCGGGCGGGTTGGCGAGGGAACGCCTTCCGCTTCGGATTCCGACGGCGAGATGATCACCGCATTGGGCGGTTGCGGCGAACCCGGCTTGTCCGGAGTCCGTCCGCCGACGGCGGGAATATTAGCGTCATCGAGCAGGGCAAGGAACTCATCACGGCCGATAGTTTCTTTCTCCATTACCGCGTTCGTCACGCGCTCCAAGACATGCCGATTCGATTGAAGAATCTCGACGGCACGCTGGTAGTTACGGTCGATGATTCCCCGCACTTCCTCGTCAATGATCTGTGCGACCTCTTCCGAGTAATCGCGCTCTTCCGCGCCCCCATCACGCCCCAGGAACGGCGAATTGCTGCGTCTGCCGAAGCGGAGCGGTCCGAGTCGTTCGCTCATACCGTATTCGCAGACCATCGCCCGCGCGATATCGGTCACGCGATCCAGGTCGGAAACCGCGCCGGTGTCCATGTCGCCGTACATGTTCAGTTCCGCCGCACGTCCCGCGAGAGCCATGCTGATGCGGTCTTCCATTTCCGCCTTGGTGCGGTTGTACCGTTCCTCGGTCGGCAGGCTGATGGTGACGCCGAGAGCCATCCCCCGCGGAAGGATAGTCACCTTGTGTACCGGGTCGCAGTTCGCCAGCAACTCGCCGACGATCGCGTGCCCCGCCTCGTGAACGGCGGTGCGTCGCTTGATCGTGTCCGACATGATCCGGCTTTTACGCTCCGGCCCCATCATCTGCCGATCCACCGCCGACTCGAAGTCCGACATGTCGATGCGCGTCTTATCTTTACGCGCCGCGAGCAGTGCCGCCTCATTGACGAGGTTAGCGAGCTCCGCGCCCGAGAAGCCCGGCGTGCGCCGCGCGATGCTGTCGATCTCGACATCGTCCGCCAACGGTTTACCGCGTGTATGGACACCCAGGATCGCCTTGCGACCGAGTTGATCCGGCGCGTCTACCACAACGCGGCGGTCGAAACGACCGGGGCGGAGCAGTGCCGGGTCCAACACATCCGGTCGGTTCGTCGCGGCGATGAGAATCACCCCGCTGTTCGGGTCGAAACCGTCCATCTCCACGAGCAGTTGATTCAAAGTCTGCTCACGCTCGTCATGACCGCCGCCCCAGCCCGCGCCGCGCTGTCGTCCTACCGCATCGATCTCGTCGATAAAAACGAGGGCGGGGCGGTTTTGCTTCGCGGTTTCGAAAAGGTCACGGACGCGCGATGCGCCGACGCCGACGAACATTTCCACGAAGTCGGAGCCGGAAATATGGAAGAACGGTACGCCCGCCTCCCCGGCAATCGCGCGGGCAAGCAAAGTCTTACCCGATCCCGGAGGACCTAGGAGCAAGACCCCTTTCGGAATCTTCGCGCCGAGTGCCTGATACTTCTTCGCGTTTTTGAGGAAGTCGACGATTTCCTGCAGATCCTGCTTCGCCTCCTCGACGCCCGCGACGTCATCGAACGACACCTTCGGCACGTTCTCGTTCGGTCGGCGCGGTCGGGCACGTCCGAAGTTGAGCGCCTGATTGCCGCCGCTTTGTGCCTGACGCAGCATCACGAAATAAAACAGGGCGAGAAAGGCGATCACGACAAGGCTCGGCGCGACAAGTGCGACGATCGCATCTTGAATCCCCGTCTGTGCGTAGTTAAACGTAACGTTATTGTCCCGCAGTATGCCTTCCAGCGTTGCGCGGGATTCCGAATCGGGAGGCAATGCCACCACAAACTTCTTCTTGCCGGTCGTGATCGATCCAGGGGCGCCTTTAAGGTACTCCCCCTCGAAGTAGTCTTTGCGGAAGGTTCCTTTAGCGACGGTCTTCCCATCCTTGACTTCCGCGACGAAACGGCTGTAATCCACTGTTTTCGGCGTTTCCCCGAATGGAGAGAACGAATTCGGCGCGGCGAACTGCTTGAGTGCCATCACAAAGAGCACGACCGACACGCCTATGAGAGCCCATTTTAAGAAACGATTCAACTTCAAAAGCCTCCTGATCACCAGGCGATGCGGTTTCTTATCTAACGCATTCGCTGATGTCTAACCCGCTCTAAAAACAAGTCGAGAACATGACTCGATCCACGCCACTGGGAAACGTGCACCTGCACGATCAGCACCGGCGGCGTTCCGACGCCGCCTCGCGTGGTCCCTATCCCTGTATATTACCATAAACGCTCAACCGCGAAGGTAATATCAGTGGTTTCCGTTTTGCTTGCGAAAGTTAATACGTCCCGCACAGGGGGTTAGTTTCGCTTTTCGCTTTTGGCGGGCGCGCCCGGACGGTGGTATACTCTTTGCCGCCTCGCTCCTTATCTATCCGTCGTGTCAGCCAACTTTTATGAGCCTTCTTTCGACCGAAATCACCCGTTTACTGCCCATGGAATCGGTGCGCGAGAACGAACCGATGGCACGTCATACGACGTTGCGCGTCGGCGGACCCGCCCGCTATTTCTACCCGGCAGACGACATCGATGTCCTTGCCCGCGTTCTTCCCGCGCTCAGCGACGCCGGAGTTCCTTATCTATTCATCGGCCATGGGTCGAACTTATTAATGAGCGACCGGGGGTTCGACGGCGTCGTCATACAGAACCGGTGCAAGAAAACGATCATCAGCGGCGAAACAGGCGCGGTGCATGCCGAGTGCGGGGCATCGCTCGGCTCCTTATTTATGCAAACGCAGCGCGCCGGACTTGCCGGGTTGGAATGGGGAATCGGGATCCCCGGAACCGTCGGCGGGGCGCTGGTTTCCAACGCCGGAGCGTACCGGGGCAACATCGGTCCTCTCGTGCGGCAGGTACGCGCGTTTTTCGAGGGTACGGTTTCCAGCTTCGGTCCGGAATGGTTCGGCTTCTCGTATCGAGACTCGCGCCTGCGCAATGAAACTCCCCCACGCACAGTGGTACTGTCCGCGGAAATGCAACTCACTCCCGCTGCCGACCCCGGCGCCGTCCTGACCGCCGCGAAACTCTACCAGAGCGAACGCCGCACCAAACAACCCTTCCAACCGAGTGCCGGTTCGTTCTTCAAGAACGTACAGAGCCGCGAACTCGCCGAGCGATTTGACGATCTCGCGCCGGCACTGAAGGAAGCCGGGGTTGTCCCGACCGGCTTTTTATCCATGAAAGCCGGATGCATGGGATGGCGCGAGGGCGGCGCGATGGTTTCCGAAAAGCACGGCAACTTCCTGGTCAACGCCGGGAACGCCACCGCGTCCGACTTTCGGCGACTCGCCGACCGCATGAAAGCACGCATCCTCGATGCATATGGCGTGACGCTCGAAGAGGAAGTATTGGCAGTCGGCGACTGGCGTGCTGAACACGTACAAATGCCGAAAAAAATAGGAACCGAATCAAACGTATAGCGTCCCCAAAGGACAAGGCAAGCCCCCGGGCACTCGGCAGAAGACATGAGACCTACGAAAAAAGTCACTAAAGGGGTTCCCAACTTCTATACTGTTTTCCTTGACAAAGGATAAGTTGTATGGAAAAATGGGCGTCATAGTAATGGGAATCGCCATTCACTAATGCTCTGTCATTCCAACCGGAGGCATCATTCTCTCATGATCGCGAGACTGCGGCACATCGGTTGTTTCATTGAAGAACACGGATGTGGTCTCGACAAATAGAAACGAAAAGTGACGCGTCGTATCGGTCAAAGGTTTGCTCGAAGATGTGCATCATAACGTGATTTTATACCTCTAGGGTATGAATCCACAGAAATATCGCGGCTCTCCGCTAAAGAGCGCGGAAAACAAATTTACCAACCGTTTGGGGGAGTTATAATCGTGAATCCTATTACCAAGACTCGCGTTCGCAGTGGTTTTACCCTGATCGAACTGCTCGTCGTCATCGCCATCATCGCCATCC
>JACMMA010000562.1 GCA_014379275.1 Armatimonadota bacterium
AGGGCGTACTCGAAACCGGGCGACCGGGCGACTTTCGCGAATACACGCACGACCGGACCGAAGCACCACTGCAACCAGTCGAGATCATGAACGACCAGGTCAGCGATCACGCCGCCGGACTGTTCCTCGTCGGCGAACCATGCCGTTTTGGGGAATGCCCCCGCCCGCCTCGTCCGCGCAACCGCCGGAACGCCCACCGAGCCATCGTTTACCTGCTGTTTCGCCAGAGCGTACTCGGGAAAAAACCGTGTGACATGCCCCACCGAAAATCGGACGTTCGCCCGCGTCGCGGCATCGATCATCGCGTCGCAGTCAGACAGGGTGAGTGCCATCGGCTTCTCGCAGAGAACATGCTTGCCCGCGTTCGCGGACGCTATCGCGATATTCTTGTGCAGGTGCGTCGGCACGCACACGTGAACAATCTGCACCCGCGGGTCGGCGATAAGTTCCGCGGCGTCGGCGTACGCCATCGCGCCGGGGTAGGCACCGGCAAGATTTTCCGCCGCGCCGTTATGCGTGTCGGCGACGGCGACAAGGTCGGCACCGGGAACCCGCGACCAGAAGCGGGCATGGCGCGATCCGATATTCCCCGCGCCGACAATTCCGATTCGTAATGTTTCCATAATGGTGTGTCATCAGCATAAAGGAATCGAGACATATTGGCAAGCGGTTAAGCACTGTTCTCGATACAATAAGTCATGGAATTATCACGCCTCCCCTTCTTCGACGCCCTCGCGAACGCCGAGACCGTTCTACTTGCCGGGGCGGGAGGCGGGTACGATATTTTCGCCGGACTGCCGCTTTATTTCGCGCTACGAGGTGCTGGCAAGACCGTTCACCTCGCCAACCTATCGTTCACGCATATCTACGCCACGAATGGTAGGAGGATGGGTCCGGCACTGATCGAAATCACCCATGAGACCGAGGGTAGCACGCGTTATTTCCCCGAAGGGTATCTCTGCCAGTGGTTTTATGAGGAGCGGGGCGAGACGACACCGGTCTACTGTTTCGACCGAGCAGGCGCGAAGCCAGTCGCCGACGCCTATCGGAATCTGATAAGCGAACTCGGGGGGGTGGACGCCGTTGTTCTGATCGACGGCGGAACCGATAGCTTGATGCGCGGCGATGAGGCAGGACTCGGCACCCCGGAAGAAGACTCGGTCTCGCTCTACGCGGTCAGCCGCCTGACGGACGTCGCTACGAAACTGCTGGTATGTATCGGGTTCGGCGTCGACACGTTTCACGGCGTCTGCCACGCCCAGTTTTTGGAGTCCGTCGCCGCGCTCGCCCGCGACGGGGCGTACCTCGGCGCATGGTCCCTTCTCGGCGACATGCCCGAAGTCCGTGCGTATCAGTCCGCAGCAGACTATGTTCATGCCAAAATGTTCAACCACCCGAGCATCGTCAATAGCTCGGTTCTTTCCGCGGTCGACGGGCAGTTTGGAAACTATCATGCCACTTATCGTACGGAAGGAAGCGAGCTGTTTATCAATCCGCTCATGTCGCTATACTGGGCGTTCCAATTGGACGCGGTTGCGAGTCGGAATCTGTATCTGGATCGGATCGGGGAAACCGAGGACTACGCACAGGTCGCCCTCGAAATCATGAAGTTCCGGGCACTGACCCAGTCGAGCCAGCGCGAATGGGTTTCGCTCCCGATGTAGGAAACCGGTCACGGCTGGTTTGCGACAATCAGTATATCCACGGAGCGAAGCTCGCGGGTGATCTGGTTGATGATCGATCCTTTCAAAAACTCCTGCCAGCGCGAGCGGTCGGAGTGCCCCATGACGATCTGTGTGATACGGTTTTCGCGGGCATAGCGGGCGATTTCGGTTGCGACATCGCCGTGCAGTGTGACGACCGGTATCTTCAAGCGATCGGCAAGCGCGAAGTCGTTCCGCAGGGTTTCCTGCTCTTTCGCGTTTGCCGGGCGGTTTTCCACGTAAGCCGCGACGATATCGCCTTTCAGTCGTTGCGCGGTTCGCCAGCCGCGCCGCAGCAGTCGTAGCGACGATTGCGTGGGCGAGATACATACCATGATGCGGTCGTGAGTCGATAGTGGTTTTTCGATATGGTGTTGCTTGCGGTACGCGGAAACATCCTCATCGACCTCGTGCGCGATTTCGCGTAGCGCGATTTCGCGGAGCGCGGCGAGATTCCCCTCGCGGAACCAGTTTTCCTTCGCCTGCCCGACTTTATCCGCTTTATAAATATCGCCGCGCTCCAGCCGGTGGATCAAGGCGCGGGGCGAAATGTCAATCATCTGAAACTCGTCGGCTTCGCGCAGAACATGATCAGGCACCGTTTCGCGTACACGCACCCCCGTCACTTCGTACACAGCGTCATTCAAACTTTCGAGGTGTTGCACGTTGAGCGTGGAAAGGACGTTGATCCCGGCATCCAGAAG
>JACMMA010000563.1 GCA_014379275.1 Armatimonadota bacterium
GACATCTCCGCGCCGATACGGGCGTATCAAGCCTTGTTTGTTGGCGCGGTCGGCTCGCCGCTGGCGTGGTCGAACACGTTATCCCGCACGATGCCGATTCTTTTGACCGGGGTCGGCGTTTCCGTAGCACTGGCGGCGGGTTTGTTCAACATCGGCGCGGAAGGGCAACTGGCGGTCGGCGGCCTGGCGGCGGCGGTGGTAGGGTTTTCGGCAAAAGGGTTTCCCGCGCCGCTGGCTTTACTCGCTGCTCTTGTTGCGTCCGCAGTGACCGGAGCGGCGTGGGCGTTCCTGCCCGCGTATCTAAAGGAGAAACGCGGCGCACACGAGGTTATCACCGCGATTTTGCTAAACTACATCGCGCAAAACGTCACGCGCTATCTTGTTTCGAACCCGCTCAAAGACCCCACCTCCGGCGGAAATCAGCGCACTCCGGAAGTGCTGGCGACGTTGCCCCGTTTGAGTCCGCAGTTCGACGTACACGCGGGACTGATCATCGCCATCATTATCGTGCTTGTCGTCGCCGTCTTCTTGCAGCGCACCGTCTGGGGTTACGAAACTCGCATGGTCGGCGCAGGCGCTGGCGCATCAGAAGCGGCTGGAATACCCGTCAGCCGGGTTCGGGTTCGCGCGATGCTCGTTTCCGGCTCCTTATGCGGGCTGGCAGGGGCGGTTCTGGTACTCGGCGTCGTACCCTTCAAATCGTTCCCCGCCGACTTCTACGGCGCGGGCTACGGCTTCGATGGTCTCGCCGTCGCGCTACTCGCGGGCGGCTCCGCCTTCGGGGTGCTTCCCGCCGCACTGCTCTTCGGCGCGCTGGGTGCGGGGGCGGAGGAGATGGACTTCAAAGCCGAAATCCCGAAACAGATCGTCGCCGTTGTACAGGCGATCCTGATCGTTGCGGTCGCCGCGCGGTTTGCCTTGCCCCGCTGGAAAAAGAGTTAGGCATTCGATGTGGGGGCCAGCGTATCCTTTCGCCACCAGCAGCGATTTTATAATCGGACCCCACAACGAAACGCCTAATATGACCCGGTGAACGACTGCCGCAACTCGCCCTCCTTGTCCGCCGCGACCAGAGCGAGTACGGTGTCGCCGATGATCAGTGCCATGTCCGGGGACGGCAGTACGGCGACATTCTCGCGGATCACGGCGATGATGTGCGCCCCGGTCGGCATATGGACATCACTGATCAGCTTGCCCGGCACCGGCGACTGTTTGGAAAGTTCGATCTGAACGATCTCCAGGTTGCCTTTCGAGAGCGCGGCGAGAGGCACGACTTGATCCGATTCGATCTCCTGCTCGATCAGGTTGAAGATGATCCGAGTCGAGGAAACCGTGGTGTCTATGCCGAGTTTCGCGAACAGCGGCTCGTTAAGGGGTGAGTTCACGCGGGCGATGGTGCGGGACGCGGCAAACCGGCGCTTCGCCATCTGGCAGACGACTAAATTGTCCTCATCTTCGCCTGTCACTGCCACGATCACGTCGGCGCGGGCGAATCCCACTTCTTCCATGACCCGGACCTCACAACCGTCGCCCTGAAGCGCCATATCACCCAATTCCTCGATTAGTTGCGCGGCTCGCCCCCGGCTCTTTTCTAGTAGCAACACTTCGTGACCGGCGGCGGCGAGGTCCTTCGTCAAATAGTAGCCGACGTTGCCGCCGCCGACAATAATACAGTACATCTGTTTTGCTCCTTACGCCGCCGGTTCCGCCGGTTTTTGTCCGCTACGGACCGTTTGCAGTTCGCTGATCATGTTCTCTACCGGTTTGCCGCCCGCGAGGTCGAACATGAGGTTCGCGGCGATGCTAGTCGTGCAGAGGGTGTGGATGCCCATTTCACGGTACGCCGCCGCCCGCGCCGGATCATACACGCGGGTCATGACGAGCGGGATGTCGAACACCGTTTTCGCGATCTGCGTCGCCATCAGGTTGCGGTTGTCGCCATCCGTTACGGCGACGAATACGTCCGACCCCTCGATCCCGGCGCGCTTTAACACCGAAATATCCGTGCCCGTGCCGACGAGTCGGGTCCCGCGAAACTTTGTGCCAAGCCGCCGGAAGGAGTCCGAAGTGAGATCGATGATCGTCACCTCCGCGCCGGATTCGGCGAACATTCGGGCGAGCGTCGCACCGACGCGCCCACAACCAACAATAATAGCTTTCATAATTGTTGCCTACCGTTTATCGGGTCGGATATAACTTCCGCCCTATTTTTTTGAACCGGGTCGCGAACTGCGCTGATCACCATAAAGTACGTTGGCGAGGGAAACGGAAAATACCTGCTTTAGGCAGGAACCTGTTTCCTGACTCGTGAATGAAGATACGGCACGTATCGTGCCGAAAGGACTCGCCCCAATGCCGGATCTATTAGTCGCTTTGTACAGGCTCCCTGTTTACCCCACTCATACCCTTGCCGCTCTCGAAGCGGACGAGCAAATCGTCGTCCGCCGTGCCCATCCCTTCGACTTGTCGCGCACCAGACGATTTATCGCCCGGCACTTCAGCGAAAGTTGGGCGGACGAGGCACAGGCGGGATTCACCCGACAACCGATCACGACGTTCTTAGCGATCCACGAAAAACGGATCGTCGGCTTCGCGTCGGTGGATGCTACCGCGAAAGGCTTCTTCGGACCGACCGGGGTAGACCCCGCGCTTCGCGGCAAAGGGATTGGTAGCGTACTACTTCTCGTCGCGCTCCACGCCCTGCGCGACATGGGGTACGGCTACGCCGTCATTGGCGCGGCGGGTCCGGTCGAGTTTTACGAAAAAACGGTCGGCGCAACGGTGATTCCGAATTCAACGCCCGGCGTTTATCAGCATCTGCTCGGACC
>JACMMA010000564.1 GCA_014379275.1 Armatimonadota bacterium
CCTTCGGTTTATTTTTGCTTTTTTGCCCATGCCGCCGCCGCCGGGATGCCGTTCTGGATCATGGCGTCGAAATGGTCGCCGGTCGGGACGGTCTGGTAGGTGACGTCAGGGTTCTTCTTTTTGACCGCTGCCGCGAACGCGGCGACTTCCGATTCCTCGATCACAGAGTCATCTTTCGCGCAGAATAGGAACAGCGGCTTGGTCAGACGGTTAATGTTGTTGTGCGGCGATAGCGTGTCCAGCGTGGCGCGTAGACCGGTCGCGCCGCTGGACTCGATCAGACCGAGCATCACGCCGAGGTGTTTCGTGACGTTGACCCCCGGGGCGTGTGCGATGCACCCGGCGATGCGGTTCTGCTCGAACGCCGCGGTTTGCAACGCGAGTGTTCCCGCCGACGAGTGCCCGGCGAGAAATATCCGCTTCTTGTCTACCCACGGTAGCGTCTCGGCGACATCCAGTGCCTCCTGCATGTTGCGAATACCCGCGTTCGCCGCCTGGAACTTCTTCGCCGCCGCGACCATGGCTTTGGAATCGTCCGCCTGGGCGTCACTCAAGGGGCCATCGATCTCGCACGCGACCACGGCGAAACCTTCCTCAAGGTAGCGCAGATGCTCCTGAGCGTCGCCCTCCCCGAGCAGAATACCGTGGAACAGTCGCGTCCCCGCCGCCGCCATCACGATGCACGGGACGCGCTGCCCGGTCGTTAGCGCGGGGCGATACAAAACAAGTCGGTCGCCTTCGCGCCCGCTGTGCAGCCGTGTGGTCGCGACCTGATGACCCTGTGCGCCCACCGTCTTCCAGGGTAGCGCGCTGACGGCGGGATCCGGTCGTGCCGTGCCGGGAATGCGACCGGTGACAGTTTTTTGCACCCTAGCCTTTTCGGCGGGAGGCACCGGGCCGGCGCAACCCGCGAGCGGCGACGCGAAAAGGCAGACCGCGAGATATGTCAGGAAAGACAGGTGTTTCCTCATGCGCGGATTTCCTTCTGTTGGTTCGGCAACTCCGCCAGCAAACGCGCTAGTTCCGGCGCGATGGTGTCGCGCAGGGTTTCGTTCGCGTAGCCGACCCAGTTAACGTCGGCGCGGATGTCGAGCGGCGCGGAAAGTGGTTCGCCGTTCTCGTCGGTGACGATAACCCCGGCTTCGCGGGCGATGAGTTCGGTGCAGATATCGTACGGATGGCAAACCAGTTTTTTCGGTAGCCCGTACGCGCCGAAGAAGACCGGGCGCAAATCGGCGATGAACCGGTCGTGTCCGACCAGGATCTCGTACAACTGCCCGCCGGAACAGATGTACTCGTCGTCGAAGATGAGCGGGTTTTCCCCGGCACTGTCTAAGACGGCGTCGAACAGTTTGCCCTCGAAGGCGGCGATCTCGGCTTTCGCGGGCGGGAAGAACTTCGCGACCGAAGCGAAGCCGTGTGCGAGTGTAGGGGACTTCGACGGACGAAGTGGGAGCAGTTCGCGCTCATCGGTGAAGACGTTGCGCGATTCGCGAAACGCCCCGCCGCCTTTAGTCGCCCAGAGTTGGTCGGCGAGCAGGTGGCGCGTGGTCGGTAGTTCGGTCATCACCGCCGCCTCGATATCGGCGAGCGTGGTGCCCGGACCGTTGTTCGGCGCGATCCCCGACAGGATCCACGCGGAACGTTTGTTGTACATGATGTTGCGCGTGCCGTCGATCGGGTCCACAATCAGGAGAAA
>JACMMA010000565.1 GCA_014379275.1 Armatimonadota bacterium
GGTTACCTTTACCCTAGTATTATTGGCAGACACTTTAGCAGTATTTAGGGTAAGTTCGTGAGGAATGAACACTGGTTCAGAACATTCCCCCTCCCCGGCGACCGGTGTTCGTTAACTTACCCGCCATGAATTACTGCCACCGCTTCGATCTCCACCGCGGCACCGAGCGGCAGAGCCGCTACCTGGAATGTCGAACGCGCCGGTCGGACCTGTCCATCGAAATGTTTCGCGTAGATCGTGTTTAGCTGGGAAAACTGACCGAGGTCTGCCAGGAAGACGGTCGTTTTCACAATGCTGTCTAAGGACCCACCTGCCGCCTCACAAAGACGTCTCAGTCCGTCAATCGCCCCTTCCACCTGCGCCTCGAACGCCTCGAATGGTTTCCCAGTCGCCGGATCCAGCCCGAGTTGTCCCGAAATGTAAACCGTGTCGCCCGCTTTCACCGCAGGGGTGTATGGCGCGCCTCCGACGGGAGCACCACCCTGGTTGGGGTATACCGCTTGTTTGCTCATCTTGCTCTCTTTTTCCACTTTGACGGCACCAACCATCAAGGAAGGTGCGTACGTCTAAAGGTAATATACGCGAACAGAAACATAGTTCCTGCTCCAGAACCGCACATTCAAAACAATAACAACGGACCTCACACTTGCCCCGCAGGCAGGAGACGATAATCCCCATGCCGAACAGGTCGTTACTCGAAAAGGAACCTCTCACGTGCCACTATTCGCAGTGAACTATATGCCCGGATTAGGACCGAAGGTGTTTCTTTACCCTCTGTTGACCGTATTCATCCTGGGCGCCATTCTCGCTATTTTTTTTAGCCGCCATCCGGACGCCACCCCTGAAGTCGAACGAGACACCGACACAGAAGGAGAGGGAAGCTTTAGCAAGCCAGGCAGAAGTCCCTTCTCCCTCGCGCATTACGACCGCGTCGTTCCCGCGGTTATCGCAGCACTGTTTTATCTTCTCGCCCTGTGGCGGTTGGACTTTCCGCACAAACAAGTTTTCGATGAGGTACACCACGTTCGTACCGCGATGGAATTTGTTGTGGGAGCGAACCCCCACGAGTGGACGCACCCGCATCTGTCAAAACTACTTCAGGCAGGAAGCCTCGCCCTCGCCCGGCAATCCTTCGACCCGTCGGATAATATCTGGTCGCCGGATCAGATAATGGCCGGTCGCGCGGCGCTCGCATGGCGCCTACCCTCGGTTATTTTCGGCAGCCTTGCTCTGCTGGGTGTTTACGCCCTGGCGCGTGCCTTGTTCAAGAATCGCGCCGTGGCAACAATCGCCATGCTGTTGCTAGCAATGGACGGCGTGTTCTTCGTCCAATCGCGCATCGCGATGACGAACATTTTCACCGTTTGCTTTATCACCTGGGCGGCGTGGGCGGCGTGGCGCTGGATAGAGGAGCAACAGGCACGGCATATTTTCGCCACGGGTGCGTTCTTGGGGCTAGCCCTGGCGACACGCTGGTCTAGTTTGTATGCTTTCGCACTCCTACTACTCTTCGTTCTCGCGGACGGCATCGCCCGATGGCACAAAGAAAAATACTCCGCCCGCTTCTTTTTGACGCGCGCGGCACTCTTCATCCCGGCGTTTCTACTGGTCCCCGCCCTGATCTACGCCGCGTCGTATATCCCCTATGTCTTACAGGGCGACGGCACCGCGGTGCAGAAGCTGATGACCTGGAACCACAACGGGACCGGGTGGGAGAAGGTACTGTCCATGCAGGGGGACATGTACCGTTATCACAGCGAACTAAAAGCGGATCACAGCTATGATTCTCCGGCGTGGTCCTGGCCGCTGATGCTGCGCCCGGTCTGGTATTTTTACGAACAAATCGGGGGGCAGGGCGCGGAGAGGGTGCGGGGCATCTGGTGTATCGGCAACGCGTTCATCTGGTGGGCGATCATTCCGTCCATGGCCATCGGGACGTGGCTCGCGGTCCGTTTCCGGCGCGGGAATCTCGCGCTACTTTGCTTGATGGGTTTAGGACAATGGTTCTGCTGGCTGGCGAAGGCACGCGGGTTGAACTTTATGCACTACCTTTTCGAAGCGATCCCGTTTGTTTGTATCGCGATCGCCTACTTCATGGTCACACTCTGGTGTGGCAATCGCGATACAAACGTCGGCGAAAGCAAGAACACGTCGGGGGACACTCCCGAAGAAAATCGGGAACCCTGGAGGACAATCGTCCTGTCTTACCTGCTGGCCGTTTTGCTCTGGTTCGTCTTTTATTACCCCATGCTGACGGCGTTCCCGATCCCCGTCAAGTACTCACAAATGCACTTTTGGCTGGATCGCATTTGGATTTGACAGCACGGATGGGCGCCCTGGAGAAGCCGGACGAAAGTAAGTTATTTTTTTATATCAAACTCGAACTTCCAGGCGGTATACAACATACGAAAGCATAGGAACGGCATAACGGCTGCCGATACCCCTTGCCTTTAAAAAACCAGGTGATTCCACTGGCTAAGCTTACAAACACAATCAACCGATATATGTATGGACACTCTCCCGTTAGGAAGACTTTGCGACCATGGCTAACACAAATCTGATGCGACGGTCACGCACACGCGGCTTCAACTTGATCGAGGTTCTGGTTGCGGTATTCATTCTTGCCTGCATGGCATTGATGTTCGCCGCGGTAGTTCCTTCCTCGCTCCGCTCGATACGGACCGCGAACTACTACAACCTCGCCGCGATAGTGGCGCAGCGCAAATTAGACCAGTTGATGGACCCTTCCATAGGCTACTCTAATCTGACCGTCGCCACCCTCACTGGGGAGGATGCGGCGGTTTATCCGGGGGGCAGAGTTATCAGCCGGAACGTCGCCCCTGCCGACGCCTGTTCCTGGGTCGACCCCGCGGGTGTCCAGTCGGGGGTTGCGCCGACGTCGTCCACATACGCGAAAAAGAATTACAGCCTCACGGGATACTTCACGACACTCGACGGTCTCCGTAGATACAAGGACAACGGCACGCCGGCATGCCGGGAGTTGTTGACGAAAAACGCTTTCCCCGGCGACAGCGACGTAGAAGGCAAGATCGTGATCGAGGGATGGCAAGGAAAAACCTCCTCCGTGAGCGATTCCTCGTTGCTGAAAGCCACAGTCACGATCACATGGCGAACCAGCGGGCAGGGAAAGAGTTCCTACACCACATCGACACTGATTCCGAAGTCGTCCATCCTGTAACAGAAAGAACCGGTCTATGAAAGTGAATACTACTAGTCGCTCAATCGATCCCAGTAACGAGGAAAAAGCCGGCCGCGTCTCCCCCCGCCGCCGGCATGCTTTCACGCTGATAGAAATGGTCATCACGGTCTCCCTGATTAGCCTCGTGTTTATAGCCACGATGTCGCTATTCGAGCGCACGACCGCAAGTGTCGTGCGCGCACGCGCGGGGATATCGGCTGGTCAGTCGGCATCGAACGCTTACCGGCGTTTGTCCAGCCTTCTGGAAGAAGCAGGCGCGGTCGTTCTACCGAGAGAACCTAACGGAGCGACAAACCCGCTCTGGGACTCGACAAAGCTGGGACCGGCCAGTAACTTTACGACGACCGACGCGAACGGGAAGCAGATCCTCACCGGGATGGTGATCCGCCTGCCAACCGCCCAGACAACACAAACAATTACCGGAAAATCGGCGACGGATAAATACTCGCTGACGTCGCTGAAGAATCGAAACACGGTCGACCCCACCCAGGATATTTTCGTCTACCGGGCCGACCCATCCACGAACGGAGCTACCCCTGCCGCGAACCCGAGGGGGACGTGGCTAGTGATGAAAAGGTTCAATGACACGACCGAGCGTTTCGACGTTTTGATGGATAATGTCGCGTCCGACCCTCGCGCGGCGGTGTTCAATCAATCGACGAGTAACGATAAGAGCGTCACCATGAAACTGGTTGCGGGGGATTATTCGCGTATGGTTGGCGAGCAAACCAGCGAAGAGTCGAACGGAAAAGATAAGGTATCCGCCTTGTTGGGCGGTAGCGTTCTGATGCGCAATTATCAGAACCAGTCGGCAGGAAACTTAGCCCTGGGAGAGCCGGGCGGACCGAATTTCAGACCGCCGACCTCCACATCGCCGACGCCACAACCGTCCGCGACACCCACCGCGGCGCCGACTGCGACGCCCACGACAGCACCGACAGCGACGCCGACAGCGACGCCCACGTCGGCGCCCACGTCGACTCCTACGTCAACACCGACATCGACACCTACGTCAACGCCCACCGCAGCACCGACAGCGACACCCACGACGGCGCCGACATCGACGCCGAAGCCGATTGATATTTAAGAAGGGGAGAGCGAGAAGGAAAATAATGAAAGAAATTCAACAACCCGTTCCCCTTCCGACCGAGGCACTGCCACGGCGGATAGCGCGGCGCTTGCAAAGTCGAAACGCGATGGCCCTGGTAGGGATCATGCTCGTGTTAATGTTGGTTCTCGCCGGAAGCCTTATCGGTTTCGCGGGGGCGGCGGGACGGAGCACGGGAGACCTCGGTTCGACGTCGAGCAACATGCTACAGATGACCCGTAAACGCAACAACGTGCTACAGGCGGAAACCCTTGCCGACGCCGGGGTGCGTGCCGCAGTGCAATGGATCGCGGAGTTGCCGAGCCCGCCGGTACTGGCCTCGGCATTCTCGCCGATGGACGTGACCCCGACCGCGTTTTACGCGGGAGCCTCCCCGACGAACAGCAACAAATGGACGACGCTCACTTTCCCCGCGCCAGGCGACGCCAGCCAGGGGCAGTTCCGCGTGCGATTCTATCCGCACTCGGACAACGCCGTCGCGGCACAACGCGGATTCCTGGTCGAGTCGGTCGGCACATTCAAGGGCGAGACCCGCGTGGTACGTGCGGATATTCGGCAAAAGAACTTCGCGCAATACGCTTACTTCACAGACACACTCAGTGACGCGTATTTTATCGCCGGGCTAACGACCTTCAACGGTCCGGTGCACGTGAACAACTCTACCAATAAGGATATGAACATCGTCTGGGATAGTGTGCTACCGAATGATAAAAGCCGCCTTTTCCAGTGGAACGGCGACAACACATTCACCATGTGGCAAGGAGCCAAATCGGGGAACAGCTACCGCAATGTGGGCAAGGTCAAGTGGAGAAAGGATAGTGCCTACGTCAATCCTTCTACGCCGACTGCCGATGCCGATTGGAAGAAGATTATCACCCCCGATAAAGAGGGCACGGCGGAGCAAAGAGTCCGCACGGGGCCGCAATTGACAGCAGATAAGGTAGAACTGCCCAAATCCTCCGACGAATTGCGCGACGCGGCTATCGGGGGGGCGTCCGTGGTTCCCCCCACAGGCAGTGGCGTCTATGTCCCTACTTCGGGCGGTTTCAACGCGAAGTCAGGGACCCCCTCGGGAGGCGTGTATATCCGGGGACAGGTGGACGACATGGTTCTGGAAGCGACCGGAACCGGAAACCGGGACCAGAACGTTTACATTTATCAGAACAGTTTCAATACGAAGTTCAAGCTACAGATGAAAGCCAACGGGGAAACCGTTCTGGAGCGATTTACGCGATCCGCCTCGAATAAACCGTTCGTTGCCGACACAAGCGGTAGTTACCCGCGCACCTACAACGGCAGTGCGACCAACGGCGTGATTTATTCTCACGACGATATCGGTGCGTATAACGCGGAAAAAGGCGGTGTTTCCGGCACCATTGCAAACAGCGACGCAAGTGCCGAAGCACTGAGCAAGTTGACACTCGCAACCCGGGTAGACAGCACGGGAAAGAAAACGATCAATATTGACGGAAATATTCTGTATGCGAACGCTACCAAAGAAGCAGTAAAGTCACCGGACGACGCCGGTGTGTTAGGAATGGTCGCGGAACGCATCCGAGTGCTGAAAAAATCGAAATTAGTGGAGCCGGGGCTCACAGGCTTCAATAATTACACTGCATCCTCCGGCGTTACTTACCAGGAAGATGAAGATCTTGATAACCTGTCGATCCACGGAACATTGATGGCCTATAACACGATCGCCGTCGATGGCTACGACACGCGCGATCCGGGGGAGTTCCGACTGCTCGGAGGATATATTGCGAAAGACTCTTCCAAGTTCGGACAGACCGTCGGGGGGACAGGACTCGATGCACTCAACGTCAAAAAAGGATTCAAGCGGATTCTGAACTACGATAAGCGCGTCGCGAACCAACCGCCGCCGTATTTCCCGGGGACCGGGCAAGCGTACGAAACGCTCTCGTACCAGCGCGTCCTGGAACCGCTACAACCGTAAAAGTGCTGAGACGCCAACCCCTCCGGACGAGCAATCGTCCGGAGGGGTTTTTTGGTTGTAGACCTCAGGCTGGCTCATTTTTCTGAGCATTTAAACTTGACAAACACATTCGGACATGCTATAACAAGCGTCGTCAGCCGGTTCGACGCCGCGGGCGAGTGGTGAAATTGGCAGACACGCTAGACTTAGGATCTAGTGCCGTAAGGCGTAGGGGTTCAAGTCCCCTCTCGCCCACTACCTCGTTAAAAGGTAGGGTCGCGGTGTAATTCTGCGGGAATAGCTCA
>JACMMA010000566.1 GCA_014379275.1 Armatimonadota bacterium
GTACACGCCGGAACAGCTTTTGGCGGACCCGGAGATCGAGATCGTTATCAACCTGACGATTCCGGCGGCGCACCATGCGGTCAGCAAAGCGGTCATCGAATCCGGCAAGCATGTCCACGTGGAAAAGCCACTCTGTATTACGCGCGAGCAAGGGCGTGAACTGCTCCAACTGGCGAAGGAAAAAGGGTTGCGGGTCGGGTGCGCCCCGGATACATTCCTGGGCGGCGGACACCAGACGTGCCGCAAGCTCATCGACGACGGCTGGATCGGCACCCCGGTCGCGGCGACGGCGTTCATGATGGGACGCGGGCACGAATCCTGGCATCCAGCGCCGGAGTTTTACTACAAGTCGGGCGGCGGCCCGATGTTCGATATGGGTCCGTATTACTTGACCGCCCTGGTCAATATGCTCGGACCGCTCCGGCGCGTCACCGGTTCGACACGCATCACTTTCCCCGAGCGGATAATAACCAGTGAGCCACTCAAAGGGACGAAGATCACGGTGGATGTGCCGACGCACATCGCGGGCGTGATGGATTTCGCCAGCGGCGCGGTAGGCACGATCATCACTTCGTTCGACGTGCACGGCGCGCCTCATGGCGCGCCGATTACCATTTTCGGTACGGAAGGTACGCTACAGGTTCCCGACCCGAACGGGTTCGGCGGTCCTATCAAGGTGAAGACGGCGAAGGGCGGCGGGGATTTCATCGAAGTGCCGCTGACACACGGCTATTCCGGAAACAACCGGGGCATCGGTGCGGCGGACATCGCTTACGCCGTGCGCTCCGGTCGGGCGCACCGCACCAGTGGCGATCTCGCTTTTCATGTTCTGGAAGCGATGTGGGGCTTCCACGACGCGAGCGATTCCGGTTCACACTATCAGATGGAAAGTACCGTCGAACGTCCGGCGATTCTTCCTCTCGGGCTGTCGGACGGAAATTTAGATTAACTCCCGCCCTGCCCCTCCTTTATCGGGGTTAGGGATAGGAGGACAGAAGGATACTATTATGGATACAGAAATTAGTACAGTTACGACAGAAGATACCGGCGACGTGAAACCGTTGCGTATCGCGTTTATCGGGAGTGGTGGTATTTCGCGCACTCACACCGGATATTTTAACAAAATGCCGGGCGTCTCGGTGGTGGCTTGCGCGGACATTGCCCCTGCCGCGCTGGACTGGTACAAAACCAATCAAAAAGTCGAACATCTTTACGACGATTACAACAAGATGCTCGCCGAGATCGGCGACCAGATCGACGCGGTCTCGGTTTGTACGCCGAACGGCGTCCACGCCCCTGCCGCCATCGCCGCGTTGAACGCGGGCAAGCCGGTGCTCGGCGAGAAGCCGATGGCGATGAACGCTAAAGAAGCTCAGTCGATCGCGGACGCCGCGAAGGCGAACGGCGTCGAGTTCGTGATCGGGTTCCAGCACCGCTATGAGCCGCGCTCCAAGGTGTTGCGCGACCAGATCCAGTCCGGTGCGTTCGGCAAGATCCTGTATGTCCGCGCCCAGGCGCTTCGCCGCCGCGGCATCCCCAACTGGGGGGTGTTCGGACGGAAAGAACTCCAGGGCGGTGGCCCGATGATCGACATCGGTGTCCACATCCTGGAAGCGTCTCATAACATCATCGGCAACCCCAAGCCGATCAGCGCGACCGGGAACACGTTCACCTATATCGGCGACAAGCCGAGCGCGGTTAATTCGCAGTGGCCTGGTTGGGACTACTCGACGTACACCGTTGAAGACCTCGCGGTCGGCATGATCCGCTTCGATACGGGCACGATGCTGACCCTCGAATCGTCGTTCTGCGCCCACATTGAGAAGGACGTGTTCAACATTCAGATCATGGGCGAGAAGGGCGGGGCGATCTGGGACGGTTCGCACATCTTCACCGACCACAACGGCTACATGCTCAACGCCACGCCGGGTTTTGTGCCCAAGTACGATTACTGGGAGTACAAGATGCGCCACTTCGTGGAAGTCGTGCGCGACGGGCGCACCAACGAGGCGCCGGCGGAACATGGCGTGATGGTGCAGAAGATGCTCGATGGTGTGTACGCTTCAGCGGCGGCAGGCAAAGAAGTCGAGATCTCGTAGGGTGAGTTCGGACGACAGCGCCGTCGAGGGCGCGGCTGCTACGGGAACGCTTTCGCGTTCCCGTAGCAGTTTTTCCTGGCTACCGATAGATACTGTTTTCATACTGCTCTTCGTGGTGGTCGCATTCTTGTTTGCTCGCTCCTACATGGCCGCGGAACGTTTCTTCTATTTCTGGGATTTCGCGGCGTACACGGGTTACCTGGACCAAGCGGCGGCCACGATTCGCGATGCCGGATTGCGACAAGGGTTGGCCGCGATCTACAAATCCACCGCGGAGGAGTACAACCAGTATTTCACACTACCGCTATTGCCTTTCGCGCTCCTGACCGGGGGGTTGACCCGCGTTCGGTTTGTGGAAGCGCTGGCTGTTCTGTTCGTGGTTCCGCTGTGCCTTGTTGTTGGCAGTATCACCGCATGTTTGTCCGGCGCGGGGACGGACGCGCGTCACAAACGCGTGCAGTTCTGGCTCGGGGCGCTGTTCTGCCTGCTCCTGCCCGCGACATGGGCGGCGGTGTTACGGGCATACCCGGACGTGTTCGCGTGTTTTTTCGCTTTGCTCGCCGTTTCGCTCTACTGCAACAGGGGCACGACCTTCTCGGTGCGCCGTGCGGTCTGTATCGGGGCGTGCCTTTCGGTTGCCATGTTGCTACGTCGTCACTTCACCTACCCTGCGCTTGCCTTCTACGGCGCATTTGTCATTGACCAGGCACTAGCTGTGTGGGGCGATCCCGAACGTTCTGGTTGGCCGGCACGACTTCGAGGCGCGGTCTCACGCGGCGTGCTTGTCTTCGGGGGGCATGCCGTTGTTCTACTCGTTTTTGGCTTTCTTTTCGTCCGCAACTTGCTAGTAAATAATTATTACGGGTTGTACACGTCCTACATGACTCCCATACCGCTGCTGACACAGATCATCGGCGATTCTCTCGGGTGGTCGCTTTGCGGCCTTGCTGGTCTCGGATGGATAGCGATGTTCGTCGTGCGGCGGCAGACCGGATTGTTTTTCGTGTTTTTGTACTGCGTCCTTCTCGGGGGAGCCTGGATTCTCGTTGTCCGCCAGATGGGGCAACATTACCTCCTTCACTTTCTGTTGTTTCTTGTCGTCGGTTTGACAGGGTTAACTCTGCTTCCGGGTAGAAGTGTCATCGCCGGGGGAGTGGTGGCGCTGTTGGCACTCAATATGCTGAGCATGACACTGCCCCCGGACCGCTCCCCGATTCCGTTGTTCCTACGCCCCATGCTGGCATCGTCGCGTCCGCCGCTGTACCGCAAAGACTACGCGGAAATGACGCGATTCATGACGACGTTGCGCACGGTTACCGCGCCGGGTCACATGGTCTTCGTCGGCGGGTCTTCCGAGCGAATGAACGATGATCTCGTGCGGCATGCCGATCCCGGTTTGCCGGGGCTGCTCCCCGCCGGTTCCCCGGTCGCAGTACTGCCCGCACTCCGGTTTGTCGCATCTCCCCACGTAGATTCGCGCGACAGGTATCCTCTGGAACCGTTGCTAGAATCTAGCATCGTCACCCTGCCGGATCGTGCCGAAACCCATCTTGACCCCAAACAACAGAAAGTGGTTCTGATGACAGGGCGGCTTTTCGGTGAGGTGTCACCGGTGACGCGCAAGGAAACCGACACCCCCCAATCGGAAGAAATATCCGACCTGTTTCGGCGCGATTTTGTGTCGTCGCCGGAGTCGTTCGCCATGGAAAACGGCACGCGGTTGCGTATCTACCGCCGCGTGCGCCCGACGCCGATATCGATCGCCGCCCGCACTCTCGCCTGGATGCGCGATGTGATGGGTGGCAAAGACCCCGGCGGGCAGAACGATTGGGTAAGCTTGACGCCGCTTGTTCGTGTCGAACCGCAAAGTGGTGGCCGCTATCTCATCATTTCGCAGCCGCCCGCCGGTGCCTCCGATACGAAACCAACCACTCCAGCGGCTCTGGGCTTCGCCTACATCGGCGATTCACGCTCGGTTCGCATTACCGCCCCCAAAACGACATCCGCGACGTTAAAAGCGTTCGTACTGGACGCGAAACGGGGCACGACACAGCCTGTGCCGGTCCGTGTGACATCCGAGAGCCTAAACACGGTGTCCGTAATCAAAGCAACGCCGACTCAGACGAGTCGCTTACTTTACATCGTTTCGTCTCTGCCCGCCGGGCAGTCCGTTACCTGGGAATGCACGTCGGGGCCGTAGCACGACAGCAAAGAAGAAATGCTTACGAAC